>NZ_FUYN01000003.1:0-300000 GCF_900168025.1 Acetoanaerobium noterae
ATATTCCCCACTGCTGCCTCCCGTAGGAGTCTGGACCGTGTCTCAGTTCCAGTGTGGCCGATCACCCTCTCAGGTCGGCTACTGATCGTTGCCTTGGTGAGCCGTTACCTCACCAACTAGCTAATCAGACGCGGGCCCATCCCTATCCGAAATTCTTTGATAAGCTAATGATGCCAAAAGCTTATGTTATCTGGTATTAGCACACTTTTCAGTGTGTTATCCCAGTGATAGGGGCAGGTTACCCACGTGTTACGCACCCGTCCGCCGCTAGCAATTTATCCAGCACTCATCACTCCACTAAAATGTATTATCACTATTTGCGTACATGAATTTCTTTTTTTTCCTTATTAAAGGTAGAAACTCATGATTACACTGGCGATAGCCATTTGAAGTAATCAGTGCTAGATAAATTGCCCGCTCGACTTGCATGTGTTAAGCACGCCGCCAGCGTTCATCCTGAGCCAGGATCAAACTCTCAAATATAATCCTTAGTCTCAGTAAAAATTTACTGACTTGGTTGTTGTTCATAAATGGTGTGGTTTTTAATCGAAATTAAAAACTTTTTATGGTTTACTATCCAGTTTTCAAAGTTCATCTGTTTTTAACCTTTTGTCTTCTTGTCGAAGACATTTGTTTCATCCTCTCGTTGAGGACATGTATTAATATATCATGCTCTAAAAAAAAAAGCAATACCTTTTCTTTTATTTTTTTTAAAAAAGAACAACCTAATCTCAGATTGTTCTTTTTTTGATTAAATTTATAAATCATTCCATAATACGAAGTTATTGAAATTACTTTTATTGATATCAATAATTCTTTGATTAGAAGACCCTACAAATGGCTTTTCTATGGTTCTTAAATTCAAATCAAATTTTCCATCTACTAATATATCTACAGATTTCAGTAATTCAAGCTTAGCTTTATCTTTTGAATTGACAATTTCTTCTGCTTTGTATCCTGTGAAGCACCAAATATCTAAATTTAAGCCTCTTTCTTTATTAAAAGCTTTAATTTCATTTGAAAGCTTTATGAAGGAGTTAGCTTGTTCAAATGGCTCTCCTCCAGAAAAAGTAACTCCCTTAAGCAAAGGATTTCGTTTAATATCATTTAGTATTTCATCTATCATTTTATACTTACCCGAATCAAAACAATGGGATTCAGGGTTATGACAACCTACGCATTTATGCGGACACCCTTGAGCAAATACAACATATCTTAGACCTGTTCCATCTACTATACTCTCTTTTTCAATTCCACATATTTTTATCATTTTAAACAATCCTTCTTAGTTTTTAAGCTTTTTATATATGCTTAACTCTATCATTAACTTCAGATTTTTTAGCATCATTAAATCTATCTAAAGTTCCTACTAAATATCCAGTTATTCTTCTGATTCTTTCAAAAGGAACATCGCCTTCTTCTCTTCCACATGAAGGACAGGTATCTCCTATAACACCATTATATCCACACACAGGATCTCTATCTAATGGGTGATTTATACTTCCATAGCCAATTCCTGCATCTTTCATAGCTCTAATTATAGTTTCAAATGCATCTAAATTAGAAGATGGATTGCCATCTAATTCTATATAGCTAATATGCCCAGCATTTGTAAGTTCATGGTAAGGTGCTTCTATTTGAATTTTTTCATATGCACTAAGCTTGTAATAAACTGGCACATGGAATGAATTAGTGTAGTAATCTTTATCAGTTACTCCTTCAATTTCTCCAAATAGCTTTCTATCTATACGTGTAAATCTTCCTGAAAGACCTTCAGCTGGAGTTGCTATCAAGGAATAGTTAAGCTTATGAGCTTCACTCATTTCATCCATTTTATTTCTAATATGTCTAATTATCTTTTCTCCTAATGCTCTAGAGCTTTCATCTTCTCCATGATGCTTGCCTGTAAGCGCAATTAAGCATTCAGCAAGACCGATGAATCCCATTGTAAGAGTGCCTTCTTTTATTATATCTCTAAGTTCATCATCCCATCCCAGATTTTCAGAACCCTTCCAAATACCTTGTCCCATTAAAAACGGGAAGTTTTTGACTTTTTTGCTAGCTTGTATTTCAAATCTTTCTAAAAGCTGTTCTCCAATTAAGTTAATTTTCTCATCTAGCTCGGCAAAGAATCCCTCTAAATCTGCTTTGTTTCTATCTGAAGTTTTTATTCCATACTTTATCCCTAGCCTTGGCAGGTTAAGTGTCGTAAACGAAAGATTTCCTCTACCCATAGCTTGCTCTTCTCCGCAGACATTCCCCATTACTCTCGTTCTGCAACCCATATACACAACTTCTGTTTCTGGTTTATCAGGTTGATAATATTTGATGTTAAAAGGAGCGTCAAGGAAACTGAAGTTTGGAAACAGTCTCTTTGAGGATACTCTCATAGCAAGTCTAAATAAATCATAGTTTTTATCTTCTTTATTTAAGTTGATGCCTTCTTTTACTTTGAATATAAGTATAGGGAAAATAGGAGTTTCTCCATTACCCAATCCCTTTTCTTGTGAAAGCATTAAGTTTTTTGAAATCATTCTTCCTTCTTCTGATATGTCTGTACCAAAATTGACACTTGAAAAAGGAACTTGTGCTCCTGCTCTTGAATGCATTGTATTTAAATTATGAATAAAAGCTTCCATTGCCTGATAAGTTTTTCTGTCCGTTTCAAATAATGTTTCATCATAAACAAAAGCTTGTAATTTTCTAACTTGTTCAAAATCTATAGAGTATACTTTAGATATTTTTTGAGCCTCTATATTTTTTTCTTCATCAGAGACTGATATTTTTGCTGAACCAGTTTCATCAGTTATTTTTAAAATACTATCTATTATAGCTTTTCTCTCAAAAACATTTCCTAAAACCATATATAATGCCTTATAAAAATTTTCTGCGTATAGTTTTCTAAATGTTTTTTTAACCCCTTCTGAAAGAGCATAATCGAAATTAGGAATAGATTGACCTCCATGCTGATCATTCTGGTTAGACTGGATAGCAATCGCTGCTAAGGCTGCATAGCTCATGATATCTTGAGGCTCTCTTAAAAAACCATGACCTGTTGAAAATCCTCCTGAAAAAACTTTTTTTAAGTCTATTTGACAACATGTCAACGTTCCCATATTCAAAAAGTCCATATCGTGGATATGAATTTCTCCATTGTCATGAGCCATCGAATGTTCATTTTTTATTATAAAATCTTTACAGAACTCTTTAGATACAGCACTTCCATATTGAAGCATAGTACCCATTGCAGTGTTTCCATTTATATTTGCATTTTCTCTTTTTATATCAGATTCATTTGCATCCAAAAATGTTATATCTTCAATTGTTTTCATGAGCCTAGAACGAGAATTTCTTATTCTACTTCGCTCTGCTCTATATAATATGTAAGTTTCAGAGGTTTTAGCATGCCCTGTCTCAATCAAAACCTTAATTACAGCATCTTGAATATCTTCAACAGAAGGAATTTTCCCAGCAAATTTTCTATTAAGAAGCTTTCTTACTTCTTCTGTCAGTTCTGAAGCTATTTGGTAATCTGCTGTAATGCCTTCTTTATTTGCTACTTCGGATGCAGCCAGAAAAATTGCTCTTGTTATTTTTTCTGGATTAAATGGAATAAGCCTGCCGTCTCGTTTTTTCACTTTGTCAATCATAACTATCCCCTTTCCACATTATATTGTGGTTCTTTAGTACCATGTCCACAATATGTAGTATATCCATTAATAAGATTACCAAAATAAAAATAGCAAGTCAAACCCATAATTTAACAAATAAACTTGATTTTTTATCCTATTCAAAGAAAAAAGAGCATATTCTGCCCTAAATTCCTTTTTCCATTATTTCATAAATTTTCTTTGTATCTACATGCGCTCTTACATGAGCTGCTAATTTTTTATATTCGTTTTCCTTAAATTCTTCGTAGGTAGAAAACTCTTCTTGTTTACTTTCAAGCCCTCTAGCTTTTCTTATGTTTGAAAGTATTTTTTTAGTAAACTCCATAGAGTCAAATATACCGTGAATGTAGGTTCCAAATACATTCCCTTTTATATTTATACTACCTTCTTTATAATCGGCTAGCTCTCCATGCTTTTCTAAGATTTTTATCGCTCCTGTTTCATTGATACTTCTTCCACAGTGTATTTCATAGCCTTTTATATTGGTTCCTTTGATTCCACTAAATATACTGTTTTCAACATCAAACTCTATCTTTGCTGAGACCTGAGAAGTAACCTTTTCATCCTCGAAAATTGTCTCAAGATCAATCAAAGACATTCCTGCAATTTCTTCAATTCCACATTCTACTCCATCAGGATCTTTGATTTTTGTTCCAAGCATCTGGTATCCACCACAGATTCCAATGATCGGGATATTATTTTTATGCGCTTTAATTATTTGCTTTTCTAGTCCACTCTCTCTTAGAAATATTAAATCCTCGATGGTGTTCTTCGTCCCTGGAATAATTATAAGGTCAGAATCATCTAGAGAAGTTAGTCCATCTATATATGTAAGCTGAACATCATCAAAAGTCTCAAAAATATCAAAATCTGTAAAATTAGATATATGAGGTAATCTTATTACATTTACAGAAATAGCTTTATTTTTCTTTTCTTTAATTCTAAATTTATCAGTAAGTGAATCTTCATCTTCTATATTTAAATTTGTATATGGAACCACGCCTAAAACAGGAACTCCTATAAGCTCTTCAAGCATATCCAGCCCAGGCTTTAATATTTCTATATCTCCCCTGAATTTATTGATTATTACTCCTTTTACATAAGCTCTTTCTTCAGGAGTCAAAAGCATTATCGTTCCATAAAGAGATGCAAAAACTCCACCTCTATCTATATCCCCAACTATTACTACCGGGCTTTTAGCTATTTTTGCCATACCCATATTTACAAAATCATTTTCCCTAAGATTAATCTCTGCTGGACTTCCCGCTCCTTCTATTACAATGATGTCATTTTCATCTAGTAGCTCAGTATAAGTAGACTCAACAACTTCTCTAAGGCTATTTTTTTCTTTATGATAGGTAACAGCATCAAGATTATCTTTTACTTTTCCCATTACTATGACCTGAGATTTTCTATCAGTAGTTGGCTTTAATAAGATAGGGTTCATTCTTACATCAGGTTTTTTATTTGCAGCCTCAGCTTGAACCACTTGAGCTCTTCCCATTTCTTTCCCATCAGCTGTTATAAATGAATTTAAAGCCATATTTTGAGATTTAAACGGAGCAACATTATATCCATCTTCCGTAAATATCCTGCAAAATGCTGTATTTATAAGACTCTTTCCAACGCCTGAAGCTGTACCTTGAAACATAATTGATTTTTTCATAGTTTCCCCCTAAATATCTTCACATTTTGTTATTGCACTTTTATTGCAATAAGATATTATCTTTTTATAGTATATAATTATTTTTAATGTTATTCAAGCAAGCATTATAATATGATAAAATGCTATAATACTATAAAATTCCAAGGAGAGATACCATGATTTCAAGACGTGCATCCGAAATTTGCCCTTCGAAAACTATTGCCATAAGTCAGAAAGTTAATGAATTAAAGAAAAGTGGTTTTGATATTATAGACCTGAGTATTGGTGAGCCTGATTTTCCTATTCCCAGCGCTGCAAAGAAATATGTAGAAATCGCTTTAAGAGAAAATAAAACAAAATACGATAACGTAAGAGGCCTAGAAAAGCTTAGAGATGAGGTTTCAAAAAAACTTCTAAATGAAAATTTTCTTAACTACAGCCTTGATGAAATAATAATTTCTACAGGTGCAAAGCAGCCTATTTATAATAGTATACTTGCAACCTGTGATGTCGGCGATGAAATAATAATACCTTCTCCATACTGGGTAAGTTATATTGAAATAGCAAAGATTGCTGGTGTCACTCCTATTATAATAGAAACTAAAGTCGAAAATGAATTTAAAATCACAGCTAATGATTTAAGCTCTTATATTAATCCAAAAGTCAAAGCTATTTTATTTAGCAACCCCTGTAATCCTACAGGAAGTATTTATTCAAAAGAGGAACTAGAAGAAATCGCTGAAGTTTGTTTACAAAATAACATATTAATAATATCTGATGAAATATACGAAAGAATATATTATGATGTTAGACCCATATCAATAGCAAGCATATCAGAGGCTATAAAAAACATAACTATAGTTGTAAATGGCTTTTCTAAGTCATGTGCTATGACAGGCCTTAGAGTTGGCTATACCGCATCAAGAAAGGAAATTGCTGACAAAATAGCATCAATTCAGGGCCATATTACTTCTCATCCTTCACTTATTTCTCAGTATGCTGCTTTAGGTGCATTATGCGAAGGATTGGATGATATTGAAAAAATGGTAGAGGAATTTAAAGTCAGAAGAAATTATGTTCTAGACTTTATATCAAGCATTCCTAAAATCTCATTTATAGAGCCGCTTGGTGGGTTTTATTTATTTTTTAAAATTGAGAACCACTTGGATTCTATGAAACTATGCGAAGAGCTACTTGAAAAGTACAATTTAGCTTTAGTTCCATCTATCGCTTTTGGAGTTGAGGGTTATTTAAGAATGTCTTATGCTGCTGATTTAGAAGTTATCAAAAAAGGACTGAATGCTATAAAAAGCTTCATAATTGAAAATAACTAATCCTATAATAGAATTAGTTATTTAATACAATTTATAATTATGCACTTACTTTATTTCTTTTTAATATGGTAGGTGCATTTTATGTAAATATGATATTTATCTAGCTATTTTATGATTCCTTCTATATTGCTCATAGGAATTATATCTTATATCTTCTTTCATAGCTACTGCTCCAGAAACATAATTGCTATTTCTTGTTGCTTGATAAGAATATTCTCTAGTAGCTTCTGGCATAGCGTGATGATGCGAAGTTCTAGTTGCTCTTCTTGATTTTTTAGGATTGCTTTCGTAAAAAAATGAGACATATAGCAATTTTAAACAATTTGCACAGATTATTGAAAAACAAAAAACGCAAATCCAACTTACAACTATATTCACCTCTATCACTCCCATCCATGGTAACTACTTAGTTTGATATAATCGATGACCCTCTAAGCTAGATTTCTTCAGCAATTCAAAAAATCCTTCTTTTTTTTGAAAAAAAAATTAAAATGAATCAAAGGTCCCAGAATAACATAAGTTAAATTAAATAATATTTACTATTTTGTCAGAGATTTATCGTAAAATGAAAAAAGGCCTAAAAAGAATAAAATTCATATTCTTTTAGGCCTTTTTTTAGATTAGTTCATAATATTTGGTATATATTTTTTTAGTTTTATTCTTTAGTGTCATTCTTTTCTTCTTTTATAGGCTTCATTGTAGGGAAAAGTATTACATCTCTGATAGATGAAGAGTTAGTAAGTAACATTATAACTCTATCAATACCTATTCCAAGACCGCCTGTTGGTGGAAGTCCTACTTCTATTGCATTTAAGAAGTCTTCATCAAGCATATAAGCTTCATCGTCTCCTAGCTCTCTTTGCTTCAATTGATCCATAAATCTTTCTCTTTGGTCAATAGGATCATTTAGCTCTGAGAAAGCATTTGCAATTTCCCAAGTGTTCACAAATGCCTCGAATCTATTTGTAAGTCTTGGGTCATCTGGATTTCTCTTAGATAGCGGAGAAACCTCAACTGGATGATGAGTTATAAATGTAGGCTGAATTAAATGCTCTTCACAGAACTCTTCAAACATAGCAGCTATAACAAATCCTCTATTCATAACTGGAGTAATTTCAATGTGATTTTCCTTTGCAACTTTAATGGCTTCTTCATCTGTTTGAATTTCATTAAAGTCTATACCTTTAAATTCTTTTATTGCATCAATCATACTAAGTCTTCTCCAAGGAGGAGTAAGATCGATTTCTGTGCCTTGATAATTTATTTTTGTAGTTCCAAGTGATTTTTGTGCCATGCAAGCTACAGCTTCTTCAGTAAGTCTCATTATATCTTCATAATCAGCATAAGCCTGATATACCTCTATAGCTGTATACTCAGGGTTGTGCTTTATTGACATACCTTCATTTCTAAACATTTTTCCTAGCTCATATACTCTTTCAAACCCACCAACAATAAGTCTTTTTAAGTATAGCTCATTTGCAATACGCATATACATATCAATATCTAGAGTATTATGATGAGTGATGAAAGGTCTTGCAGTTGCTCCTCCTGCTATAGTAGATAATATAGGAGTATCCACTTCTAGGAAATCTCTTTCATCTAGATATTCTTTTAATGCCTTAATTGCTTTACTTCTTATCAAGAAAGCCTCTTTTACATCTGGATTTACGATTAAATCCACATATCTTTGCCTATATCTTAAATCAGGATCTTTTAATCCATGATATTTTTCAGGTAAAATTTGAAGAGATTTAGTAAGTAATGCAACCTTAGATGCTTTTACTGATTGCTCCCCTTTATTGGTCATGAACACTGTACCTTCTACACCAATAATGTCTCCAATATCATAAGTAACAAAATCTGTGTAGCTGTCATCACCTATAGCATCTTGTCTTACATAAACCTGTATTCTTCCTTGTTCATCTTGGATATCAATAAAAGAAGCCTTGCCATGCCCTCTCATACTCATAATTCTTCCTGCAAGAGAAACTTCGTTTCCCTCTAACTTTTCAAAGTTGTCCTTAACTTGCTTGCTGTGATGCGTCTTTATGTATTTCTCTATCTTAAAAGGGTTTTTACCAGCTTCTTGAAGCTTTTTCAGTTTGTCCCTTCTTATTTGAAGCATCTCGTTCAAACTTAGCGTTTCAGAATTCATTTGATCATTAGACATAACACTACCTCCTGTTTTTTTTATTATTAAAGCTCATATAAATTTTATATGAGCTTTTTATTGTAAATACAAAAAGGTTCCCGGGACCCATTAGCAATTTTTATTGCGTTAATGGGTGGGGTTCTTATAACCCTGTTGTTATTATTACCTTCTTATTTCTAAAATTTTAATTTTAGATATTCCATCTGGAACCTGAACATCAATTTCATCTCCTACTACTTTTCCTAGAAGAGCTTTGCCTATAGGTGATTCATTTGATATTTTAGACTCAGAAGGGTCTGCTTCTGCAGAGCCTACTATTGTGTACTCATCTTCTTCTACTTCATCTGTAAGTGCATCCTTAAACTCTATTTTAACTACTGAGCCTACTGTAACAAGATTTGTATCTATTGAGCTTTCATCGATTATAACAGCTACTCTAAGTATATTTTCAAGTTTTAATATTCTTTCCTCTAATTGAGCCTGCTCATTCTTAGCCTCATCGTACTCAGAGTTTTCAGAAATATCACCAAACGAAATGGCTACCTTGATTCTTTCTGCTACTTCTTTTCTTCTAACAGTCTTTAAAAGCTCTAGTTCATCCTCTATCTTCTTAAATCCTTCTTCTGTTAAAAGTATTTCTTTTTTTTGGTTGTCCACTTCTAAATCTCTCCTTTTTATCATGGCTCAAAGAGCATATTTTCTATTATATATGCGAATGATTATATAGTATGAATTTAACTATGTCAAGGATTGAGCATATTCAGTTAATGCATTAATAACGTCTGATGGCTCATACATTTTATTTATATGGTCTTTTATTCTGGCGCTATTTTTTAAACCTTTCAAGTACCAACCAAGGTGTTTTCTCATTTCTGTAACAGCTTTATGCTGTGTTTTATATTTTAGTGCAAGCTTATAATGGCTTATAGCTGTATCTATCTTTAGTTTAGGACTTATTTCCTTTGGTAAAATTGCTGATTCCATATAATCATTTACTTCCTTAAAAATAAATGGGTTTCCTTGGGCCCCTCTGCCTATCATAAGTGCATCTGCTTTAGTTATATCGAGTATTCGCTCCGCTGCTTCAAACGATGTTATATCACCATTTGCAATCACGGGAATTGTAAGTTTCTCTTTTAATTCTTTTATTATTTCCCAGTCAGCAGTCCCACTGTAATATTGCTCTCTTGTTCTTCCATGAAGAGTTACAGCATCTGCTCCAGCCTCTTGCATTAGCTTTCCAAATTCTAACGCATTAATGCTTTGTTCGTCCCATCCCTTTCTAAATTTAACTGTGACAGGAAGATTAGTAGCTGCTTTTACTTTATTTACTATTTCATATGCTAGCTTTGGGTCTTTCATAAGAGCTGAGCCATCTCCTGCTTTTACAACTTTAGGAGCCGGGCATCCCATATTTATATCTATAATTTCAAATCTATTAAGCTCGGTTAATGTTCTTGCAGCTTCTGCCATAAAACCTGGCTCACTTCCAAATATTTGAACAGCAACTGGTTTTTCCTCATCCTCTACAAGTAACATATCAAAGGTATTTTTGTCTTCATAGCAAACTGCTTTTGCATTTATCATCTCCGTATAGAGCAAGGATGCTTCAAACTGCTTACATATAAGTCTAAATGGCAAATCTGTCACTCCAGCCATAGGAGCTAAAAATACATTTCCTGGTGTTTCAAAGTTCCCAATTCTCAATTACATTCTATTCCTTTCATAAATTATCCTAAGTCCTTCTAATGTAAGAAACTTATCGACAATTTTTACAGTTTTTGTCTCTGCGCATATCAAAGGAGCAAGGCCACCTGTAGCAACAACATTTACATCATCACTTCCAAGTTCTTCTTTCATCATAGAAACTATATTATCTACTAGCCCTGCATATCCGAAAACTATTCCTGATTGCATTGCCCATGTAGTATTTTTGCCTATAGCACCTTTAGGCTTAGCTATTTCAACTTTATGAAGCTTTGATGCTCTTTGAAAAAGTGCCTCACTTGAAATTTTTATTCCTGGCGATATAGCTCCTCCTAGGTATTCTCCTTTTTGAGAAACTGCGCAAAATGTCGTAGCCGTTCCGAAATCTATAAGTATAAGAGGCCCACCATATTTTTCATAACCAGCTACAGCATTTACTATTCTATCTGCACCAACTTGCTGTGGATTTTCATATTTAATGTTAATTCCTGTTTTCACTCCAGGACCTACGATAATTGGCTCTTTTGCACAGTACTTGAATGAAAAGTTTTCAAGGGAATGCATAACCTCTGGAACAACTGAGGAGATAATAACATCTTCAATATTTTTCAAGGATATACCTTCATAATCAAATAATTGCCTTATTATTACGCCATATTCATCTGAAGTTTTTGACTTATCTGTTCCAATTCTAAAGTTACATATAAGTTCCTTATCTTTGTAAACTCCTAAAACCATATTCGTATTTCCAACATCAAATACTAGTAGCATAATTCACCTCTAAGTATATTTTAAGGGAAGCCATTGGCTTCCCTATCATAGTCAAATTATTATCGTCTTACCTTTTTTATAGCTTTTACTGCTGCAGTTACTATTAGCATTGCAACAAACATTTCAGGAAGACCATTTGTTATTCCTATACCACTTATAACTTTGAATGCGTTTTGGCCAGATAGTCCAAGTGCTGATACAAATTTTTCTGCATATAGTGCATATACCATACCCAGCACACCTAGTGTATTTACTAAAGTTCCAAGTGCTCCTGTAATTCCAATCGAAACAGCTTCATTCTTTGTAGTTTTTGAAAAAAACTTGTAAATATAGTATGAAGCAAGTCCTATTAAAATTCTAGGAAGAATAGATACAAGGGGGTTCCAAAATACAAATGAAATAGGTGTAGGTGCTGTAATACTTCTTATAAGTGAGAAAATCCCAAATATAAGTCCTACAAGCATTCCTACTATAGGGCCTTCAACTATTGCTCCTATTATTACAGGAATATGCATTATAGTTGCGTTTGTTGGGCCTACTGGAATAAACCCCAGTGGAGTCATCCCTAGTACAACTGAAATAGCTCCAAGCATGCCTGTTACTGCCATATGCCTTACTGTAAAGGACTTCTTTGTTTCTATCAATTTGTCCACCTCCGTTCCAGCTCCTTCATGGATGCCGGACTAATAAAATAATGTTAATACACAAAGTTCAGTTTTATATGAATAAATACTGACTTACAAATAAATATTATATGCTAATTTATACCCAATTTCCATAGTTTTTGTATAATTTTTCAAATTATTTTTTTAGATACTTATTTTACTTTTCATCAGAAAGATCATTGAAGCTTTTTAAGCCTAAAACAGATTTTGAGCTTTTGACACCGCTGTATATTGCTTCTTGCATTACTTCACTCGCCAAATTTGCAACCACATCGATACTTGTTTCGATTTCTCCAGTTGCTAAAGCAAAAATTGTATCTCCATCTAAAGTGGTGTGTATCGGAGATATAGCTCTTGCATATCCGTTGTGAGCCACCTGAGAAACTTTCTTACACTGGGCTTTTGAAAGCTTAGCATTAGTTATAATTGCTCCTATAGTTGTGTTTGTATTATCAAAGCCTCTTTGCAAAAGAGAGCTTGTCATTAATTTAGATGTATTGGCAAAGGAAGCTTTGTCTTTATTTAAAGCTCCAGCTATAATTTTCCCATCTTTTATAATATCTCCAAAAGCGTTTACTGCAACCAAAGCTCCTACAACCAGTCCTGATTCGTGAACAAACTCACTATACCCAAGGCCAGATTTCATTGCAAACTCCATAGAGTTTATCTTGCCTATACTCGCTCCAGTCCCTGCTCCATAATTCCCTATCTCAAAATCCTCACCCGCATTTTCACAAGCTTTATATCCCATAACTTCATCTGGTCTTACTTTATAATCACCTAGCAAAAGATCAAATAAAACTGCTTGGCAAACAATCGGAACCTTTGTTACTCCTACATCAAATCCAATTTCTCTTTCTTCTAGATATTTCATAACACCAGTTGCTGCAGCTAATCCAAAAGCCGAACCTCCTGAAAGTACAACAGCGTGGACCTTATCAACTGTGTTTACTGGATCAAGTAAATCCGTTTCTCTAGTTCCAGGTGCACTTCCTCTTACATCAACTCCTGCAGTAGCTCCATTTTCACATAGAATTACTGTCACCCCAGTGAGAGCCTGTTCATCTTGTAGATTTCCAATTTTAATTCCTTTTACAGTTGTTTTTATAGTAATCACCCCTATCGTATAGAAATTTCTCCTGAGCTTAACTCTTTTACTTCACCCTCTTGAGTCTTGATAATAAGCGCTCCTTGATTATTAATATCAACAGCTATAGCACTTTCAATTTGATTCATATAATGTACATTTATTTGCTTTCCAAGTACGCTTGAATTGTTTCTTAATATATTCACTACTTCACTGGTATTTTCATTTAAGTATAAATTATACAGAAGCTCAAATTCATATATAAACTGCCAAATTATACTTAACTTTTTCACATCATATCCCTCTAATTTAAGAGAGGTTGCTATATTTTTAAGCTCGCTTGGAAATTCTAAGCCGCTGACATTTATTCCTACTCCAAGTACTATATATTCTATAAACTCCATGTCAGCTGACATTTCAGTAAGTATACCAGCAACCTTTTTGCCGTTTATTAACACATCATTTGGCCATTTTATTTTAGTCTGTATATTGAATTTATTAAATGTATTTACAAGTGCTGCTCCAGCTATACTGGTTATAAAAGGGGCTTTAGTAGGTTCAAAACCAGGCTTAAGTATAATTGATAGGTATATTCCATCCCCTTTTCCAGAGTGAAAGCTTCTACCTCTTCTTCCTTTACCCTTTACTTGCTCTAGAGATATAATAACACTGCCGTCTACTAATTCTTTTGCTTTTTTCTTTGCATAGTCATTTGTTGAGTCAACGCTCTCTAAAACTTCAACACTATGCCCTATAAAATCTGATTTCATTCCTATTTCAATAAGCTCTTTGTTTAATATATCTGGATATGAAATTAGTTTATAACCTTTTTTAGTTACGGACTCAATTTCAAATCCAAGTTCTTTTAATTTAGATATTCTTTTCCATACTGCAGCTCTTGTGATTCCAAGTTTATCTGAAATATTTTGGCCAGAGACATATTCACTATCCGAATCTATTAGCATCTGTATTATAGTTTTATTCATAATGATTCTCCTCACAATATCAATTCACTTATTACTTTATTTTAGCAGAAAAGCAGCCCTAAGGCTGCTTTAATTAATTAAATAAACTAAGTAATACACCTGCTGCTACAGCAGAACCAATAACACCAGCTACGTTAGGTCCCATAGCATGCATCAATAGGAAATTTGCTGGATTTGATTCCTGTCCTACTTTGTTCGAAACTCTGGCTGCCATAGGTACGGCAGATACTCCTGCTGAACCAATCAGTGGATTAATTGGATCTTTTGAAAATTTGTTGAGAATTTTAGCAAGAATTACACCAGAGGCTGAACCTACTCCAAACGCAATAACTCCAAGTACTATTATCTGAATAGTTTGAAGGGTAAGGAATTGTTCAGCATTTGCTGTCGCTCCAACAGATATTCCAAGTAGAATAGTAATGATATTGATTAATTCATTGCTAGCTGTCTTACTAAGTCTTTCTGTCAATCCAGACTCTTTAAATAAGTTTCCTAGCATCAACATACCAATTAAGGTTGCGGCTGGAGGTAATATTAAAGACACTACGATTGTAACTACTATTGGAAAAATTATTTTTTCTTTTTTACTTACAGTTCGAAGCTGCTTCATAACTATTTTTCTTTCATCTTCAGTTGTAAGCGCCTTCATGATAGGCGGCTGAATTACAGGCACCAAAGCCATATAAGAATATGCAGCAACAGCGATAGGCCCTAGCAGATGAGGTGCTAACTTAGTAGTTAGAAATATTGCTGTGGGTCCATCAGCTCCACCTATTATACCTATTGAAGCAGCTTCTTGTGCAGTAAAGCCAAGAGCAATTGCTCCAAAGAAAGTAAAAAATATACCAAACTGAGCAGCTGCTCCTAAAAGTAGAGATTTAGGATTTGCAATAAGTGGTGCAAAATCCGTCATAGCTCCAACACCCATAAATATTAGAGGTGGAAAGATTCCTAGCTTGTTACCCATTGAAAGATAATATATAAGCCCTCCAGGTAAATTCGTCTTCATATGAGCTGAAAAAATACCTTCTTGAGCTTTTTGAGCCTGCTCCATGCTTTCAATTGGATCTATGTATAATAGAGTTTCTGGTGAAGCCATTATTCCTGCTAATGGAAGATTTGCAAGCAACATTCCAAAAGCTATAGGAATTAACAATAAAGGCTCAAATCCTTTTGCAATTGCTAGATAAAATAATATACAAGACACTATTATCATTCCTAGCTGACCTAAAGATATATGAGCTATTCCAGTAGAATTAATAAATTCTAATATAACTTGAATCATAAGGTATCTCCTTTCTGTTTAAGTCAGATACTCAAAACGTCATGTTTGTGTAGTTGACCTTTATAGCTTTTACTACTGTACTACTACTAGAACATCTCCTGAACTAACAGATGCTCCCTTAGCAACAGCAATTTGCTTTACTATGCCATCAGCAGGAGACATTATTTCATTTTCCATTTTCATCGCTTCAAGAATAACTAGCACTTCTCCAGCTTTAACTGCTTGTCCTTCAGTAACCTTTATATCGTTAATAGTTCCTGGCATAGGAGCTTTTACACTTCCTGCTCCGTTTGTAACTACTGGCTTTTTAGCTTCTACCTTTGGTGCTGTAGGAGCTGAAGGCTGAGGAGCAGCTACAGGTGCTTGATGCTGAATTCTAGGAGCACTTGTACTTGAATCTTTAATTTCTTCTACTTCAACCTCATACTGATTACCATTAACTGTTATATTAAATTTTTTCATTGTCGACCTCCGATTATAATCTATTTTGTAATTGTTCTAATCTTCCATTTTTTGCCCAAGTAGGACTATCATTTCCCACTCTATTTATATTTACAACTCTAATTTTACTTTCACTTACACCCATAGAGCAAGCAACTGCAGCTGAAATTACTGCTATTAGCTCAGATATATCTTCGCTAGGTTCTTGCTCTTGCTCATAGCTTTGAATATTATCAAATTCATTATTTTCTTCATTTTCTTGCTTAGACTTTGGATTCACCATACTATCCATAGCTTTTATTATCCCAATTAATAAAACTAGAACTAAAAATACAATCGCCATAGATAAAGCAGTTGCTGCTAATCCACCAAGCATTTTTTCTCCAAATGTAAGAGCAGTTATATCGTGGGACATTTGGTCTAAAATTTCATTTATATTCATTCATAGCCCTCCTTTTATAATGGTACATTTCCATGCTTTTTAGAAGGTCTTTGTTCTCTCTTTGAAAGCAACATATCAAAGGCCTCAGCCAGTCTTATAATCGAATGTGCTGGCTCAATTACATCATCTACAAAGCCTCTTTCTGCCGCTTTGTATGGTGTTGCAAATTCGTCAGTATACTCTTTAATTTTTTCAGCTCTAGTTGCTGCTGGGTCTTCTGAATTTTTTATATCATCTTTAAATATAATATTTGCAGCTCCTTGTGGTCCCATTACAGCAATTTCAGCTGATGGCCATGCATATACCATATCCGCTCCTAAATCCTTTGAGCACATTGCAAGATATGATCCACCGTAAGCTTTACGAGTTATTATTGTAACCTTAGGAACAGTAGCCTCGCTATATGCATAAAGCATTTTAGCTCCATGTCTGATTATTCCACCTAGTTCCTGTGAAGCTCCTGGTAAGAATCCTGGTACGTCTACAAATGATAATATAGGCACATTAAAGCAGTCGCAAGTTCTGATAAATCTACTTGCTTTATCAGATGCATTTATATCTAGGCATCCTGCCATAACCATAGGCTGATTTCCAATAATTCCTACTGATTGGCCATTTATTCTAGCAAAACCTGTTACTATATTTTTCGCAAAATAAGGTTGTACTTCAAAGAAATCTCCAAAATCTACAATTGACGTAATGATTTTTTTCATATCGTAAGGCTTATTTGAATCTGCTGGCACTATATCATTTAGTTCATCAGATACTCTGTTTATATCATCCGCTTCAAATACTGGAGCCATCTCCATATTGTTTGAAGGCAAGTAGCTAAGGAGCTTTCTTATTTCAAGCAGGCAAGCTTCGTCATTTGCAGAAATAAAGTGGGCTACTCCTGAAACAGAGTTATGAGTCATAGCTCCACCTAGTTCTTCAGCTGATACTTCTTCTCCTGTAACTGTTTTAATAACTTGAGGTCCAGTTATAAACATCTGGCTAGTTTTATCAACCATAAATATAAAATCTGTAAGCGCTGGAGAGTATACAGCTCCTCCTGCACAAGGTCCCATTATTGCTGATATCTGAGGGATAACTCCTGAAGCTATTGTGTTTTTATAAAAAATCTCTCCATATCCAGCAAGAGCATCAACAGCTTCTTGTATTCTAGCTCCACCAGAATCATTTAGTCCAACAACTGGTGCTCCCATTTTCATTGCTAAATCCATAATTTTAGCCATTTTTTTAGCATGCATTTCTCCAAGCGAACCACCAACTACAGTAAAGTCTTGAGCGAAAGCATAAACCAATCTTCCGTCCACTTTACCATATCCAGTTATAACGCCTTCAGCTGGAGCATCTACTTTGTCCATGCCAAAATTTGTACAGCGATGCTTCACAAATGCATCTAGCTCAACAAAGGTCCCTTCGTCGAAGAATACATTCATACGCTCTCTAGCTGTTAGTTTTCCTGATTGATGCTGTTTATCTATTCTTTTTTGTCCGCCTGCCATTTCAATTTTCTCTCTTTTTTGGCGAAGCAGTTCAAGTTTTTCTGACATTTTATTGCCTCCTTAATTAATTGATTGATTTATGTCTATCTTTCGCTTAACTCGAGCAGAATGCCTCCAGTTGCTTTTGGATGACAAAAAGCAATCTTTGCTCCTCCAGCTCCATATCTTGGTTTTTCATCTATCATTGCATACCCTTTTTCTTTCATGTTAGCTATAGCTTCCTCTATATTGTCTACACGAAGCGCAACATGCTGTATTCCGCCTCTTCCACCATTTTTTTCTATAAACTTAGCGATAGGCCCATCCTCTGATGTAGATTCTAAAAATTCTAGTTCAGTGTCCCCTACAGGGAAAAATGCAACCTTAACCTTTTGGTCTTCAACTACCTCAGTACCTTCACATTTTATTCCAAGAACTTCTTCATAAAACTTAATTGTTTCATCAAGATTAGTTACAGCTATACCAATATGGTCTACTCTAGATACGTTCATTTACAACCTCCTAGTTTTATTAAATAATTAATTATATAAATATCAAAAATATTCTATATTACAACAAAATCTTTGATAAGATTTTCTCAGCCACTGAATACGGATCTATTTCATTATTCACCGTATCCATTAAAATTTTGGACATACTGTCCTCTGATATCAGCAAGGAAATTTTCTTTTCTATATTATCGTGTACTATTTCCTTTATTTCAGCTTTATTCCTATTTATTTTTTTCGAAATAATTTCTTCACTTGTTTCAAGGTATGCTCTGTGAAGCTCAATATTATCAAATAGCTCAGCTATACCTTCGCCAGTTTCTCCTATCGCCATTGAAACAGGAGGTCTAAATTTCCAATCCTTTTTAAAATCAAGCATGATTTCAACTTCTCTAAAGGTTTTCTTAGCTCCGTCTTTATCTGATTTATTCACTACAAATACATCGCCGATTTCCATTACTCCAGCTTTTATAGCCTGGATGTCATCACCTAAGCCTGGAACCATTACCATAACAACTGTATCCGCAGTCTTTACTATATCCACTTCAGATTGCCCTACCCCAACAGTTTCAACAATAATATAGTCACAGCCATATACATCTAATATTTTTATGGCACCTTGAGTGGCCCTTGATAGACCACCCAAATGCCCTCTTGTACCCATCGACCTTATAAATACGTCTTTATCTACAGATAAATCAACCATTCGAATTCTATCACCTAGAATCGCACCTTTTGTAAAAGGACTAGTAGGATCTATAGCAATTACACCAACTTTTTTGCCCTTTTCTCTGAGCTTTTTAATTAGCTTATCAGTCAAAGTTGATTTACCTGCTCCTGGAGGTCCAGTTATGCCTATTACATAAGCTCCCTTGGTATGTTTATGAAGCTCTTTTAATAACTCTACATATCCAGGTGATTCGTTTTCAACTATGCTAATAAGCCTAGCGCATGCAGTTTTTTCTCCTTTTAATAGTCTTTCCAAAAGTTCCATTGATTTTACCTGCCTTAATATAAATTTTTAAGCTTTTTTCTTAATATTTTCTTTTATAAAATCTATTGTAATTTGTGTAGGTGTACCTGGAGTAAATACCTCAGAAATTCCCTTTTCTTTAAGTTCAGGGATATCGTCATCTGGAATAACTCCTCCACCTATGACAAGAATTTCATCAAAAACATTCTCAGCTTTTAATAACTCTACTACTTTTGGAAGAAGGTGACTGTGAGCTCCAGATAGGATGCTCATTGCTACTACATCTACATCTTCTTGTATAGCTGCTTGAACTATTTGGTCTGGAGTTTGTCTAAGTCCTGTATAAATAACTTCCATACCTGCATCTCTAAGAGCTCTAGCTATAATTTTTGCGCCTCTGTCATGGCCATCAAGCCCTGGCTTAGCAACTAAAACACGAATAGGTCTATCCATTTTGGTTTCCTCCCCAAATCTATATAAATATTATAATTAAAGTATTACAGATTGCTTGTATTCTCCAAACACATCTCTCATAACGTTGCAGATTTCGCCTAAAGTTGCATAAGCTTTTACGGCATCTAGTATATATGGCATTAAGTTCTCATCCGTACTACATGCATTTTTAAGTGAAGCTAAAGCTTGCTCTACTTTTTGAGAATCTCTTTTTTGCTTAAGGTCAGCAATTTTATTTTCTTGTAGTTCTCCTACTATAGGATCAACTCTAAGTAATCCTGTTGGTTTTGGCTCTTCAACTTGGAATTTGTTCATTCCTACTATAATTCTTTTGCCTGATTCAATCTCCTTTTGGTAAGTATATGATGCATCCATAATTTCTTGTTGCATATATCCTTTTTCAATTGCAGATGGAGAACCACCTAAATCGTCAATCTTGTTAATTAGCTCCATAGCTGCATCTTCTAATTGATTTGTTAGCGATTCTACATAATATGAACCTGCAAGTGGATCTATAGTATCAGCCGCTCCGCTTTCATGAGCAACAATTTGTTGAGTTCTAAGAGCAGTTCTAACTGATGCTTCAGTAGGAAGCGCTAGTGCTTCATCCTTTGAATTTGTGTGTAGAGACTGAGTTCCACCAAGTACAGCAGCTAAAGTCTGAATTGCAACTCTTACGATATTGTTTTCTGGTTGCTGAGCTGTAAGTGTTGATCCACCAGTTTGAGTGTGGAATTTTAACATCATTGATTTAGGATTAGTTGCATTAAATCTATTTTTCATAACTTTAGCCCAGATTCTTCTAGCCGCTCTATACTTAGCAACTTCTTCAAATAAATCATTATGAGCATTAAAGAAGAATGAAAGTCTTGGAGCAAAGCTATCTACATCAAGACCTGCATCTATAGCGGCCTGAACATAAGCTATACCATTTGAAAGTGTAAATGCAATTTCTTGAGCAGCAGTAGAGCCTGCTTCTCTGATATGATATCCTGATATACTGATAGTATTCCAAAGAGGAACTTCTTTAGAACAGTATTCGAATATATTAGTGATAAGTCTCATAGACGGTTTTACAGGGAAAATATATGTACCTCTTGCAACGTACTCTTTTAATATGTCATTTTGAATAGTACCACGTAATTTATCTGAAGTAACTCCTTGCTTTTCAGCCACTGCAATATACATTGCAAGCAATACTGCCGCTGGAGCATTAATTGTCATAGAAGTTGAAACCTTATCTAGAGGAATTCCATCAAATAGAATTTCCATATCTGCTAATGAGTCTATAGCAACTCCAACTTTCCCAACTTCACCTTTAGATATTTCATCACCTGAATCATATCCCATTTGAGTAGGTAGGTCAAAAGCAACCGATAATCCCATAGAGCCTTGCTCAATAAGGTACTTGTATCTTTTATTTGATTCCTCTGCTGTAGCAAATCCAGCATACATTCTCATTGTCCAGAATCTACCTCTGTACATGGTATCTTGAACGCCTCTAGTGAATGGATACTGAGCAGGTATTCCCAAATCTCTTTCATAATCAAGTTCTTCGATATCAGCTGGAGTATAAAGTCTTTTAACTTCAATCTCCGATGAGTTTTTAAAAGTCTCTTTTCTTTCTGGGAATTTTTCCAGAGCCTTTTTTACTTTTGTAGCTTCCCAGGATTCTACAGTTTCTCTGATTTTTGAAACATCATTCTTATTAAACATTTTTACTTTCCTCCCTAGATAGTTATGTTTGTTTGGGAACCAACTACAAGATTAACACACTTTTTGTAATTTGTCTTTAGAAATCAGAGTAATTTTCATGCAATTGAGTGAAAAAATTTCATGATTTCTTGACCAAGAATTATTTCATGCCATAAAATGCATTTTTGTATTCATTAGTTAGTCATAAAAACTTAAGAAAGCTTCATTTTTCAGCTATCAGTTTATTGTTAAATTGTATTTTTTGCAGAATTACAATTCAAATCATGCACAATGAAAAAAGCGCCATATCGCTAATTTTAAAATAGCAGATAGGCGCTTTAAGCTTATTTAATATTTAAGTCCAGCTTTTATACTAAACTTCCTTTTCCTTTTCACTTTCATCATCAAGTTTAAGTTCAGAAGGAGTATCAGAAACAGTTTCACTGCTGATAGTTTCATCAATGAACTGACCTAGCTCCTCTTTATTTTCTGACTTAGCTTCATCACTTGACTCTAAATCATCATCTGTCAAATCAAGCTCGCCAGCAAAAGCTTTTTGGAATTGAGCTGCATCAAGAGTTTCATATTTTAATAATGCTTTTGCAACACCATGAAGCTTTTCTATATTGTCACTAAGAAGCTTTTCTGTCATATGATATGCTTCATCGACTATTCTTCTTATTTCTCTATCGATTTCTGAAGCTACCTCTTCAGAATAATTCCTTCTAGTAGTAAAATCTCTTCCAAGGAAAACTTCATCTGAAGAATCTCCAAATGCCATAGAACCAAGCTTTTCACTCATTGCATATTTTGTAACCATAGCACGAGCAATTGCAGATACTCTTTCCAAGTCATTTTGAGCTCCAGTTGATATATCATCTAAAACTAATCTTTCAGCTACCCTACCACCTAATAGATGCACTAATTGCTCTTCCATTTCAGTTTTTGTAGCATAGTATTTATCTTCAGTAGGGAGAATCATTGTAAATCCTCCAGCTCTACCTCTTGGAATAATAGTAACCTGATGAACAGGGTCTGTATGTGGCAATAGTGATGCCACAACAGCATGACCTGCTTCATGATATGCTGTAAGCTTTCTTTCTTTTTCACTTATTACTTTTGATTTTTTCGGAATACCAGCTATAACCTTAGTGATTGCTTCTTCTATAGTATCCATTTTTATTGTTTTCTCATTTAATCTTGCAGTAAGAAGAGCTGCTTCGTTCATAAGATTTTCAATATCAGCTGGAGTAAATCCTGGCGTTCTTCTTGCAAGAACCTTTAAATTAACATCTTCAGCAAGAGGCTTATTTCTTGCGTGAACCTTTAGAATCTCTTCTCTGCCTTTTGCATCTGGAGAACCAACTAGCACCTGTCTGTCAAAACGACCTGGTCTAAGTAAAGCAGGGTCTAAGATATCTGGTCTGTTTGTAGCAGCCATGATAATAACTCCTTCATTCACTCCAAAACCATCCATTTCAACTAGAAGCTGATTAAGCGTTTGTTCTCTTTCATCATGTCCGCCTCCAAGACCTGCTCCTCTTTTTCTTCCAACTGCATCAATTTCGTCTATGAAAATGATACATGGAGCTGATTTTTTGGCTTGCTCAAACAAATCTCTCACTCTAGATGCTCCGACCCCAACAAACATCTCAACAAAGTCAGAACCACTTATAGAGAAAAATGGCACTTTAGCTTCTCCAGCAACTGCCTTAGAAAGATATGTTTTACCTGTTCCAGGAGGACCTACCATCAAGATACCTTTTGGTATTCTGGCTCCTAGCTCAATATATTTTTTAGGATTTTTCAGGAAATCTACAATTTCCTCAAGCTCCTCTTTTTCTTCGTCTAGTCCAGCGACTTCCTTAAAAGTTACTTTGACTTTTTCATCACCTTTATGCATTTTTGCTTTGGACTTTCCAAAATTCATAACCTTGCTACCGCCACCTTGAGACTGCTGCATAAATACGAACCAAATCACTACAAAAATCAATATCATAAATAGTGAAGGCAGTATTTCAATAAGCCAAGGTGTAGCTGGTACAGGCTCACCTGTAACTACTAGCTTTTTCTCTTGTGCTTGTTTTAATATTTCCGAAGACAAGCTCTCCTCATTGATTGAATAAGGTAAATACGACGTGAATGTTTCATTTGTACTCTTTAATGTTCCTGTAATTCTTCTATCTACAAATTTTACCTCTTTAACATCTTCTGCTTTAAGATTTTGGTAAAACTCTGAAAACGGTATATCCCTAATCTCCTGAGTCTGGTTCCCAAAAAGCTGAACAACCGAGATGATAATTAAAAATATAAGTAGATAAAAGCCTGCTCCTCTGAAAAATTTTTTCAAAAAGAAGCCCTCCTCTCTAACTATTTCGATTTAAGATATATCAAAGTATATCATACAACATTTTTTTTATAAAGTTTTGCAAGTTATTCTAATTACTCTTTTAGTATTTTCATCAATTTTATAATCCTCGCTAATCTTATGTCCCATAAGCCACAAGATTCCTTTGTCATCAGAAAGTACAGCAATGCTGTTTCTTTTTTCTCTTGGGATTTTTAAATCAATAAAAATGTCTTTAAGCTTCTTCGTCCCTCCTAACCCCATAGGTTTCATTCTGTCACCATCTAATCTTGATCTGACAATTAAATTACCTTTGATTTTATCATAATCAAAAGCTTTGGTATACTGACCTGTCGGAAGTGCAATGCATCTTTCTTTTGACATAATTTTAGATTCAATGCGCATGCCGATTTCATCTATTTGTATATACCCATCTGGTTCCAAAATATAGTTGTAATTTACATTTTCAAAAGATATTTCTTCAAAAGTAAAAATTAAACCATCTGTAGTTTTATATACCATCAAGCCTTTAGGAAGATTCAGTTTAAGCTGATTTTTAGAATTTTTGATAAGAGATAAGATATCCTCTATATGTACATTATCAATGCCTTCAAGTGTGCCAGCTAAAGTTTTTATTGCCATCCTAATAAGTCTTTTTACTAAAGAGGAATGAGTTCCTTTCAGCTCTTCTATATCAAGTTTAATGGTTTCATTTGTATTTTCAAGCACCTGCTCTTCGAAAATTCTTTGAGCTTCAGCTTCTAGATAATCACTATCTTCTCTTAATACATTTGCCATTCTTGAAATTGTATCCTTAATATTAGCTGAAAATTCTTGCTCTATAAAAGGAAGTAATTTTAGTCTAATCTTATTTCTTGTATATTCCGTTTCTAAATTCGTGTAATCTATTCTAGGGTTTAGTTTGTTTTCATCGCAATAACTTACAATGTTAGCTTTTGAAGTATCCATAAGAGGTCTAATAACTCCATCGACTCTCTTGTAATCCATGCCCTTAAGACCTGTGATACCTGTACCGCGTATAAGTCTCATTATAACTGTTTCTGCTTGATCATCTAGATTATGAGCTACAGCAATTTTTTTCGCTCCTATACGATTTTTTACTTCAAAAAGCATATCATATCTCAGTTTTCTCGCAGCTTCTTCTAATGTCATTTTCTTTTCTTTTGCATATGCTGGTACATCTATAGCCTTTACAAAAAATGGAACATCTAGCTCATCACATAATTTTGCAGCATAAAGTGCATCCTTTTGGGCTTCTATCCCCCTAATTTTATGATTTAAATGAGCCGCATAAATTTTTATATTATAATATGTCTCCAATTTCTTTAAAGCATGCAACAGACATACGGAATCTGGTCCTCCAGATAGTGCTACCAAAATTTTATCTTTATTTTCTATAAGATTTTCTCTTTCTATGGTTTGCTTAATTTTTTCAATAACCATCGAGTTCATCCTTTACAATATATTCATCTTTTATTTATTAACAGTTATGTGCATACTGTTTTTTCCTTCAAACATATTTTTTATCAAAATATCATATTCTATTATGATATCAATTTCAAGAGGCTCTTCTTTAATATAAACATCCACGCTTTTAGTCAGCATTTCCATTGTCATACTTCCATATGGTGTTTTATATTGAGTCCTATGTCTTTTATTCTTTTCAAACTCCATAGTTGAGGAGTTGCTACCTAGCCTTCTTAAAACAACTTGATTATCTTTTATTTTTAATGTAGTAGTCGTTCCTTGCATTCCAGAAATTTCGCTCTCATCATAAACAAGATAATAAGCATCGCTTTTTTTGTAAAACTTTCCTTCTGTTATTAACTCAATAACTTCATCTTGCTTTGTATTAATGTCTACCTGAGTAGTTCTTATATTTATAATTGCCTTATTCAAATGTATCACCTTTCAACTAACACCTACATATTCTTTTTAGAAGAATCTCTCTTATGCCTTTGTATAGCTAAATCAATTAGTTCTTCTAATAAGTTTTCATAAGATACTCCACTATTTTCCCAAAGCTTCGGATACATGCTAATAGATGTAAATCCTGGCATTGAGTTAACTTCATTAAGATACACCTTTTGAGTATCCTTGTCTACAAAAAAATCTATTCTGCAAAGTCCCTCTGCATTTAAGCCTTTATATGCCCTATATGCCATGTCTTGAATCTGTCTATCAGCTTCAAAACTAAGGTCTGCTGGTATGATAAGCTGAGATGCATTGCTTTTGTACTTAGCATCATAATCATAAAACTCATCTGAAGGAATTATCTCTCCAGCAACTGATATTCTAATATTATCGCAATTGCCTAGCACAGCAACTTCTATTTCTCTTGCATTAACGCCTTTTTCAATTATTATTTTATGGTCATACTCAAAAGCTTTTTGCATAGCTAAAACCAGCTGTTGTTTATCTTTAGCTTTTGATATTCCAACACTTGATCCCATATTGGCTGGTTTAATAAAGCAAGGATAACCTAAATTAGCTTCTGCTCTTGAAACAATCTCTTGTGCTTGCTCATATGAATAACAAGTTATATGAGGCACTTGGTTTATCCCTTCATAAGAGAATATTTTCTTCGCCATATCCTTATCCATTCCGTTAGCAGACGCTAGGACTGAACATCCTACGTAAGGT
Source organism: Acetoanaerobium noterae (assembly GCF_900168025.1). Classification (NCBI taxonomy): domain Bacteria; kingdom Bacillati; phylum Bacillota; class Clostridia; order Peptostreptococcales; family Filifactoraceae; genus Acetoanaerobium; species Acetoanaerobium noterae. The sequence goes on from NZ_FUYN01000003.1 coordinate 26,315, forward strand.
ATGCCTGAAAGCTCTAGTAAACCTTGAAGCTTTCCATCTTCACCATATGGTCCATGAAGAACTGGAAAAACAAGCTCAAGCTCAGCAATCACTTTATCATTATCATAAATTCCTGGTTTTTTCTTGTTACTATATAAAATCACTTCAGCTGAAGTTTTTTTATCGAACCAGCTTCCATCTGAAACCTCTTCGATGCTTCCATCAAAGTAATGCATAAAACCATCTCTGTCCATTCCTATGAGATATACATTATGAACATCCTTATTAAGTCTTTTGTAAATATGCATTGCAGACTGAAGTGAAACTTCATACTCTGCAGATTTTCCACCAAATATTAATCCAATGTTCATTATTTTCACCTAGCCTTTTTTTTGTATTTATCGAGTATGAACTCCTTTACCTCTCTTATATGTTCCATAGCACAAGCTCTAGATATCTCTGGATCCCTAGATTTTAAAGCATCTAATATTTTTTTGTGGCTATGAACTATATATTTCGCTGTAGTAATGTCTTCAATATAGCTTTTTCTAAATCTATGAACTTGCTCTATAAGAACAGCATTAACCTTTACTAATCTTGGATTTCTAGAGGCACTTAACAAAACATCATGGAATCTAGAATCCCATCTTATAATTTTTTCAATATTTTTTTCCTCTACACTTTTAATAAGGGCTATATACGCTTTTTCTAGCTCCTTAAGCTCTTCTTCACTCATATTCACTGCAGCTAGTGATGCTGCTAAGCCTTCTAAGGTTTCTCTTACTTCAAGCACATCAGCTACATCTTTTACAGAAAGATCTGAAACCTGAGCCCCTCTTCTAGGAATCATTTCTACTAAACCTTCTAGCTCTAGCTTTCTAATAGCTTCTCTAATAGGAGTTCTAGACACACCTAGCTTGTCAGCTAGCTGAACTTCCATTAACCTCTCTCCAGGTAGCAACGTTCCATCTAAAATTGCATTTCTAAGATGCTCGAATACAATTTCTCTAAGTGGTTTTATATCTTTTATATTGAGCTTATTAATCCCTCGATTCAATATAAACTCCTCCTCTCTCTGTTTTAGTTACAAAAATTTCATTATATTTAAATCTTAAACTCTCATAACAATCTTTCAAATCTGAAATGGATTCGAAAATTCCAAATACTGCAGTTCCACTGCCAGTCATCATAGAAATTTTCGCCTTGCCATTTATCATGTCTTTTTTTATTTCGTTTATCAATGAAACTTTACTTGCTGTAACACTCTCTAATACATTCCCCATAGTTTTTACCATTTCATCTAAATTCTTATAATTCATAGCCTTTATAAAGCCATTATTGTCAGGTCTATTTGCAAGTTCTGAAAGAAATAGATTCTTATATACAAAAGCTGTAGATATAGACTCATCTGGCTTAATAATTAGCAGATTCAAATCCATAATTGGTAGCTTTTCCATTTTTTCTCCAATTCCTGTTGCTCTTACACACCCTCCTTCTATACAAAAGGGTACATCTGCTCCTATTTTAAGAGCTATACTTTTCATTTCCTCAAGTGACATGTTGAGATTAAAAAGCTCATTTATTCCAACTATTACAGCTGCTGCATCAGCACTTCCCCCAGCCATTCCTGCGCCAATTGGTATGGTTTTATTAATATGTATATCCACTCCTGAAAATTCTTTTTCTTCCATAATTAACTTTGCTGCTTTAAATGCAGAGTTCATTTCGTCTATTTCTAAGCTATTATTATCACAGCTTACCTTTATATTGTTTTCATAATTCTTTTTTATAGTTATTTCATCATATATACCAACGCTGTGCATTACCATATCCAACAAATGATAGCCATCTTCACGTTTACCTATAACATCTAAAGTAAGGTTTATCTTTGCATTTGCTTTTACTACTAACTTTTCCATTCTTCCTCCAAAAGCACAATTGAGAATTATGTATTTTTTATACAATAAGAACATTATACTATACAAAACTTGCAAAATACATAAAAACTGTAATTATAATCGAAAATAATTCTGCATACAAAAAACCCCTCTTATATTAATAAAAGGGGTTTCTATGTAGTAATATACTAAGAAAGTTTAGCTAAGTCGTTTTTACTCAGTTTTAGTTTCACAGTAGATGTAAGTACATCAGAATAGCTATAAGATACTCTAGTAGTAGTTTCGTAGTTTCCATCAAGCCTGACAACGAAAACATTAGGATATGCATTTTCTAGGATGCCTTCCCTAACAATAATCTTTTTTCTGCCTTTGTTGGCTTTTAGAATTATCTTTTTTCCCAGGTGCTTTTCAATACTCTTTCTTATTCCTTCTAAGGTATGTTTCGTAGCCAAAAAATCACCCTCTTCTCTATTATCACTATTTATATAATAGCACAGTAGAGAGCAATTGTCAAATTTGTAAATTTTAATTATAATCCAAGTACATAAGCGTTGTCAATAAATAAAATCGGATTTATAAAATAATTATTTTGTAGTTCAATAATTTGGAATAATTATACAAAAAATATGCTATATTATTTCGTTTTTACATACTTTCTTATATGCTGCATGTTGGGTCCAAACTCTTTATCTAGTTCCAGCTTATGCATTTTATATATTTCAGCTATAAAAATATCATGTGAAATAAATGACTCTGCCATGAGCATAAATGCCTTATTCTCTGTCCATATTCCTTGGTCTATTCCTTTTTCAACAAAAACAGCAAATAAAGACTCTGCTCCATCTACGACAAGTGTAAACCACCTTCCAACTTCCTCAACTTGCTTTTCAAGCCCTTCCATCTCATGAAAATGCATAATCCCTATATCATTTTTAGTATCTCCATAGATAACACTCACAATTTCTATTCCTTTACTTTCAACTTCCTTTAGCTCATCTGCAAAAAAATCAAACTCTTCAGCCCAAGCTTCTAAATATAAAAAGGAATTTGCTTTAGGTATCATGTTTTTTATCTTTTGGAAAATATTATCTCTTCCTTCCAAATGCCATAGATATGACACTTTTTGTGACTGGCTTAAGTTTTTAATATTCTTTTTAAGATAATCTACAGAATACTCAACATTTTCTTTGTATGTATCTAAAAATGCATCAAAATCAACAGGAATATATTTTGTAGGGCTATCTCCAATTATATTAACTAAGTTTTTTGACAGAAGCTTACTCATAGTTTCATATATTTTAGCTTGGGGAACTCCAGAATCTTTACTTAGTTCATATGCTGTAACTTCAGGATTTTTAATTAGAGCGACATAGGCCTTTGCTTCATATTTATTTAGTCCAAAATCCATCATTTTTTCTATAATTCTTTCCTGGTCCAAAATGGCTCCTCCTTAAATTTTTATAAAATAAAATTGTTATGGTTTTAATCGTTTAAAATCATAACAACTCTATTTTAAATAAAAGGGAAGATTTCTCTTCCCTTTCACTACATTATATACTATTTTACTATTCTTGTCCCTGTCTGACCTGCAATACCTGCTGATGCTTTTTCCAATGATGTAATAAGAGCTTTTCTGCCTTCTTTTGACTCAGCAAAGGATATAGCTGCTTTAACCTTTGGAAGCATTGAGCCAGGAGCGAAATGTCCTTCTTCAATATATTTTTCAGCTTCATTTATAGTTAAAGTTGAAAGCCACTGCTCGTTTTCTTTTCCAAAATTAATAGCAACTTGCTCTACTGCTGTAAGAATGATTAGGTAATCTGCATCTAAAATTTCAGCAAGCTTTGCTGAAGCAAAATCCTTATCAATAACTGCAGGAATTCCGATTAATTTATTTCCTTCAGCATAAACAGGAATTCCTCCTCCGCCAACAGCAATAACTACTTGATTGTTGTCAACTAGAGTCTTTATTGTTTCTTTTTCCGCTACATCTATAGGAAGTGGTGAAGCAACAACTCTTCTATAGCCTCTACCTGCATCCTCTTTCATTACAAAGCCTTTTTCTGTCATTAGCTTTTCTGCCTCTTCTTTAGAGTAAAAAGCTCCAACAGGTTTAGTTGGGTTTTCAAATGCTGAATCATTTTTATCTACTATTACTTGAGTAACTACAGTAGCTACTGGGATTTGCATATCTCTTTCAAGTAGTTCTTCTCTAATCGCATTTTGAAGATGGTAGCCTATATAACCTTGGCTCATAGCTCCACACTCTGGAAATGGCATTTCTGGAGTAGCCGCAGATGATTTTGAAGCTACATCCATAGCAAGATTTATCATACCTACCTGTGGTCCGTTGCCATGGGCTATTATAACCTCATGACCATCAGCTATCAAATCCACGATTGGCTTTGCTGTATGTCTTACAGCTTGAATTTGCTCCTCAGGTGTATTCCCAAGGGCGTTTCCTCCTAGTGCAACAACAATTTTATCTTTCATTCATTTTCCTCCTAGTTTTATGCATAATTTAAGTCTATAAAAGCAGGGAAAACTCCCCTGCTTTTAGTTTTTTTATTTAATCGATTAATCTTATAAGTTTCCTATAGTTGCAACCATTACAGCTTTTATAGTATGCATTCTGTTTTCAGCCTCATCAAATACTTTTGAATGTCTGCTTCTGAAAACTTCATCAGTAACTTCCATAGACTCAAGTCCAAACTTCTCATAGATATCTTTACCTACTGTTGTGTTTAAATCATGGAAAGCTGGTAAGCAATGTAAGAATAGAACATCTGGGTTTTCTGTCTTCTTAATCATATCCATGTTAACTTGGTAAGGCTTAAGCTGCTTGATTCTTTCTTCAAACATAGCCTCTTCACCCATAGAAACCCATACATCTGTATAAATAACATCTGCATTTTTTACATCATCTATATTTTCACTGAAGTTAATAGATGCGCCAGTTTCCTTAGCAACTTCTTTCATTTCAGCAACTAGCTCTTCTGCTGGCCATAATTCTTTTGGTGCAAGACCCCAGAACTCCATACCCATTTTTGCTGCACCTATCATTAAAGAGTTACCCATGTTATTTCTTGCATCTCCAGCATAAACAAATTTAACTTTGTTAAGTGGCTTAGCAACATGCTCTTTGATAGTTAAAAAGTCAGCTAAAATTTGAGTTGGGTGATAAAGGTCAGTAAGACCGTTCCATACTGGCACTCCTGCATTTGCTGCTAAAATTTCTACTGTCTCCTGCTTAAAGCCTCTAAACTCAATACCATCATAAAATCTTCCAAGTACCTTAGCTGTATCTTCGATTGATTCTTTTTTACCCATTTGACTATCGCCAGAACCTAAGAATGTAACATGACCACCTTCATCAAGTACTCCAACTTCAAATGCGCATCTAGTTCTTGTTGAGGTTTTTTCAAATAGTAAAACTACATTTTTCCCTTCAAGTAGATTTCCTTTAATGCCTGCTCTTTTTTTCGCTTTTAAATCAGCTGATAGATCTAAAAGATAGTTGATTTCTTCTGGTGTAAAATGCTTTAATGTTAAAAAACTTCTTCCTTTAAGACTTACTGGCATATTGTATTCCCTCCAATTTTTAAATTAAAAATTATTATTATTCTATAGGCCAAGCCTAAGTTTAAGTGTATTATAGATTTTCTCTGTATAAAGGCATAGACATGCAGCGTGGACCGCCTCTACCTCTTGAAAGCTCACTCGATGGCATTATATGAAGCTTTACTCCAGCTTCCTCAAGTAGCTTATTTGTTACATGATTTCTAGAATAAACAACTACCTCACCTGGAGCAATTGCAAGAGTATTCGATCCATCATTCCACTGCTCTCTAGCGGCATCAATCATATCTCCTCCACCACAACGGATTAAAGTAACCTTTTCAACTTCAAGATATTTTGCCAATACCTTATCTAGCTCCTGAGTTTCTTTTTGGATTTTTATACTGTTACCTTCTCCTCTGCTAATAGCATATACTGTAAGAGGTCCTTCGATTTCAGGATGTATTGTAAATTTGTCAAAATCAATCATTGTGAAAACTGTATCTAGATGCATAAACGCTCTTTTATTAGGTATGTGGAAAGCTAAAACTGTTTTAAAGCTCTCATCCTTATCAAAAATACGTTTCGCCATTTTTTCGATAGAAGCAGCATCTGTTCTTTCAGAAATACCTATAGCTAGTACTTCTTTATTAAGTACAAGCTCATCTCCGCCTTCTAATGAAGTGGTGTCATCCCTGTCAAACCATCTAGGAATGTTACTATCTTTAAAGCGTGGATGATTTTCAAAGATATACTTTGCAAATAAGGTTTCTCTATTTCTTGTAACAGTGCGCATGTGATTCAACGAAATTCCAGAGCCAATAGTAGCAAAAGGATCTCGCGTGAAATATAGATTAGGCATAGGGTCTGCCACGAAAGGATAGCCTGAGTCTGCCATGTCAGCAAGAGAAGTTGCATTGTAATTTGGAAGTTCTGATTTTCTGATTCCCTCCATCATTTTGTCAACTAATTCTCTATTTGTTTTACAATTTAATAAGAGTTCTTTTACTAGCTGTTTTTTCTTCTCACCAAGAATTCCAGCTTCTTTAATATATTCCTCTACAAATCTTTCTTTTACACTAGCATCTTCGATTGCCTCTGCTGCTAAATCCTCCAAATAGAGTACCTCTACTCCATTGTCAGATAAAATTTTGGCAAAAGCATCATGCTCTTGTCTGGCTACTTCCAAGTAAGGAATATCATCAAACAACAGTCTATCCATCAGATCTGGTGTAAGATTCTCAATTTCTTTTCCTGGTCTGTGAAGCAGTACAGTCTTTAGTTTACCAATTTCTGAATAAACATTAAGAACCTTCTTGTCTTCCATTACAGTCACCTCAATTTTATTTTTTTCCATAACTTTGAAAATTTTGTTATACCATGCTACCATATTTTAAATAATAGGTAGGTGATAATCAGTCTCACCTAATATTATATACCCAATAAAAATAAATTAAACATTTATTGTACTACAAAGGTGGTTATTATCTACACAGTTAGTATAATACTAGCATAATAATTGTGTCAAATGTTTTCCTGTATATTTTTTCAAAATTTCAAATAATTAATTTAATCCAATTTTCTTTATTTTCCGATAATTATACTTTTTAATTTTTCTAACTATAATCCTTATAATTTATATTTTCAATACATTATTTTGCCCTGTTGATTTTTTTACTGGGATTTGAATCTCAGATATGTATTCTTCTTCAGAATCAGAAAAATCATAATCCACAATGTTTTTTTCTATTGAGTTTCCTGTAATCTCATAGCCATTGAGCTCTATCCATGAAATTAAAATTTCATAATGCCTATGCATATCTCTATAGGGTCCCAAAAAACTAATGCAAGCATACTCTCCTTTAGGCAAGGTTATTATTTCCGGTTTTAAAATATCTTCAGTAAATGGAAGCTCAATAAAATAACTAAACTTATTAAAAATACCTTTTTCCAAATCTTCCTTTTCCAGAGAGGTGTATATCTGTCCATCAACAAGCCATGAACTCATAGCTATATACTGTTTGTTGTCGCTAAACATTTTCTTAGTTTCATAATGATCATCCTTTTGCTTTATTCTAAGAAAAATACCACTTCTAGCTGGCATCATCTTTAGTCTCACTATGTCTAAATCTTTTTGAGCTGACTCAATTATCTGTATTTTTGTCTTAATCTTATTTTCTAAAGCACTCCAGTGTTGAACCTTTGCATGGGCCTCCTTCTCTTTTTTCTTTAAAAGAACCAAAAGATTTTCAGTATTTTTATTATGGAGATAATTTTTTATATCCTCAAGCGATATATCTAGACTTTTAAAGAAAAGTATCCTGCTAAGCTTAAAAAAATCCCTAACATCATAATACCTATAGGAATTATCTTTATTGCACTGAGGCTTAAGTAATCCTTTTTTGTCATAATGTCTAATAGTATCCGTGCTTATATTGAAAAGTTTGGCCAATTCTCCAATCATGAACTTTTCTTTCATAAATCTCTCCTTTACTTATGACTATATCTATTGTTTGGATTATTATACTTTAAATTCAGCTATAAAAAAACTCAATATACTTTTTTTGTAAAAAAATATTTGACCTTTGAGTAACTCTAAAGTTTATAATCAACTCACATTTATTTTTTGATATTATATGGAGGTCGTTTGATGGAAAACAAAAGTTTGGCAAAACAGGCTTGGACAGTATTATTAGCTGGTCTTGGCGTAAATCTAACTATCGGCGTTTTATATTCTTGGAGCGTTATAAAAAAATCACTAGTTGCTGATTTGAATTGGTCAAACAGCGAAGCTTCACTTCCTTACACAGTTGCTATTTTAGTATGGGCTCTTACTCTTCTTGTTGCAGGAAAGCTTCAAGATAAATATGGTCCAAAGAAAATCGTTATACTTGGAACTATCTTTACAGCTCTAGGTCTTATTTTATCAAGTTTTACAACAAATCCTGCAATAATAGTATTGTCATATGGAATAATAACTGGAGGTGGAATAGGCTTTGCTTACGCTTCAGTAACTCCTCCAGCGCTAAAATGGTTTCACCCAGCAAAAAAAGGTATGGTTACTGGAATAGTTGTAAGTGGTATGGGTCTTGCTTCTCTTTACATAGCTCCTATTACCACAGCTCTAATTTCATCGTTTGGCATCTCAAGAACTTTTTTAATACTGGGTATTTTTATATTAATTGTTGGAACTGGAATAGCTCAGCTAATTAAAAATCCTCCTGAGGGTTATGTTCCTGAAGAACCAAAAAATATGAAAAACTCAAACTCTCCTAAATCAAAACCAGTAGCTGATTTTGATTGGAGGGGTATAATTAAAACTAAAGAATTTTATTTTTTATGGATAATGTTTGCCCTGTCATCATCAGCTGGTCTAATGATAATAGGAAATCTAGCAGCCATTTCTTTAGAGCAGGCTTCATGGGATAAAGGATTCTTTTTAGTTGGATTGCTTGCTATATTCAATGCCCTAGGTCGTATAGGTGCAGGCCTTCTTTCTGATAAAATCGGTCGTATACGTACGCTTACTTTAGTTCTTGCTATACAGGGAATAAATATGTTGTTATTTGCTAGTTATGTAAATCCAATCGGAATTACTATAGGAACTATGTTAGCAGGTATAGGCTATGGTTCACTACTCAGTCTTTTCCCATCTCTTACTGCAGATTTTTATGGAGTAAAAAACTTTGGTGGAAATTATGGCGTTTTATATACAGCATGGGGTATAAGTGGAACCATCGGACCTATTATGGCAGCTGTCATAGTTGATAGCACAGGTTCATACAATCTTGCATACCTTATATCTGCTGGACTACTTATATTTGCAATAGGAATATCCCTAATAACAAAAAATCCTCAAGATTCAAAAAGAATAAATCAAGCAGCTTAAAAAATATCCCTCTTAGCATTTTTGTTTTGTTTTCATTCACAGTTTAAAGGTATAATAACTAATATGCCGCTAACTTAAATGAAAATTGACATGTTAAGGGGGTTTTTTTATGAATAAATACCTTTTTATAGAAAAAAACTTAGAAAAGATAATCCGCTCAAATAAGCCTGTAGTGGGTTTAGAATTAAATAGTATATCAAAGGTTGTTCCTTATCCGCAGAGCTTAAATTTAGCAATGGAGATTGAAGATATAATTAAAAGCAGTGGAGCCTACCCTGCAACTTTAGGAATTATTGATGGAAAGCTAATCGCAGGTCTTACTTCATCTGAAATAGCATATCTACTCAGCATGGATCACGCGCCTAAAATATCAACAAGAGATATTTCCTATTTTATATCTCAAAAGCTTTCTGGGACACTTACTTCAGCTGCAGCTCTTTTTATTTCCAAGCTTGCCGGAATAAGAGTTCTGTCAACAGCTGCTATTGGTGGAGTTCATAGAGGTGCAGTTGAAAACTTTGATATATCATCCGATTTACAAGAGCTCTCATCTACAAATGTAGCTGTAGTTTGCTCTGGAGTAAACTACATTTTCGATATCCCTTTGACTTTGGAATATCTAAAAACATACGGAGTACCCGTTGTGGGATATACTACAGATATTTTTCCAGCTTTTTATGTATTAGACGACCGCCTCAAGGTGGAGTATAGGATAGACCACCCTAAAGAAATTGCTAGCTTGATTGATACAAAATGGAACCTGGGAATAAAAGGTGGAGTAATAGTTGCTAATCCTGTTCCTCCTGCATGCGTTATTGATAGAGAAACTATGGAAAGCTATGTGAAAATGGCGCTAGAAAAAGCAAGGCAGTCACATATAGATAGAAAAGACTTTACTTCGTATATGATAGAGGAAATAGACAGTTACACAAAAGGTAAAACTATGCAGTATATAGGTGAAATTCTAAAAAACAACGCTAGACTCTCATGCATTATAAGTGACGAATTGACAAATTTATACAAGGAATAATTTAAAAAAACTCCATCAAGTCCATTTAGCTTTTTTAGCTAAGGTCTTAGATGGAGTTTATAATTTCTATAATTTATAATACTATTATATATTTTTAAGAATTTTATCTACTTTAGGAGCTCTAAGCATATGAGCTGTAAATGGATCTTGACCTATAAGTGGCCTTAGATAATTTTTAAAAGCCTCTGTTACATGATTTCCTTCTTTATTTATAAAATGTTCTGGCATTGATTTTGTATATTTTGCTACCTTGTCTAAGCTAGTAAGCCTGTAATCTACAGAATAATCTCCAGTTCTGTGTATAGTAATGGAACCATCCATATTATGCCAAAGAGCGAACTGCGCAGCTTTTTCTCCCACTTCTCTAGCTTCATGCTGATCCACTTCTGAAACACATCCCATGAAGGACCTTTGCAAATATCCAAAAGTATCTGATCTGACTCTGCTTATTCCTAAATTCTCTTTAACATAGCTAGCTAGCTTTTCACCTAATGCTCCTGTAGAGGAAAGCACTATATTACCATGGGCATCGTATTCAATTTTGCTCATTAAGTCTTTTGCAACAGGAACGCCATCTTCATTTTTTATACCTTCTGATACTGCAACAACGCATCTTCCGTATTTTCTATATACTTCTCTTACATCTCCTAAAAATTTCTCTTTATCAAACGGAACCTCTGGCAAGTATATAAGGTGAGGACCATCGTCAGGAAATTTCTGAGCAATGGCAGAAGCTGCAGTTAAAAAACCTGCATCTCGTCCCATAACTACTCCTATATATACACCAGGAAGTGCTCTATTGTCTAAATCAACTCCATTGAAAGCTTGAGAAACAAACTTTGCAGCAGAACCATATCCTGGAGTGTGGTCATTTACTAAAAGATCATTGTCTATGGTTTTAGGAATATGTATAGCTCTAAACTCATATGAGGATTTTTTTGCATTTTCATTAACTATATTCACAGTTGATGCAGAATCATTTCCTCCAATATAAAAGAAATATCTCACATCATGAGCCTTTAATACCTCAAATATCTCTTTGCAATATTTTTCATCGGGCTTATCTCTTGTAGAAAATAGCGCTGAAGATGGTGTATTCGCAACGCATTCCAAATTATGAGTCGTTTCTTGAGTAAGATCAAGAAAATCTTCATTAATTATACCTCTAACACCATGAACCGCTCCATAAACTCTCTCAACCTGAGGAAATTTTCTAGACTCTAAAGCTGCACCAACTAAAGATTGATTAATTACAGCTGTGGGTCCTCCACCTTGAGCTATGACAACCTTGCCTTTTAGTACCATACATAATCCCCCTAACCATTATCAAAGATAAGTTAAAATAAGAGCTAAGTGATACAAAATAAAGACTAAATTAATTCCTTGAGTTTAAAATCCAAGTAGTCACATGACACCAAAGAATATTCGACATTGTTTACTCTACCTTGAAGTCCAGTTTTAAAAAAATCATTGCCATGAAGATGACCATAGACCACTTTATCAACATTATACTCATTAATTAGAGCTGTAAACAGCGAATTCTCAAACAGCTCATTTGTAGGTGGATAATGAAGCATGGCTATAATAGTTTTTGCACCTGTAGTTTTTGCTTTATCTAGAGAATTTTTAAATCTCATAGCTTCTCTTTCATATACCTTTAAATCTTCTTCTGTAAACTTTGTTTCATTTGGACAAAGCCAGCCTCTTGTTCCGCAGATAACGTAGTCTCCAAATACATATACGTTGTTATGAAGGAAAAACATATTATCATATAATTTATTCATTTTGCTTAAAGTACTCCACCAGTAGTCGTGGTTTCCTTTAATCAATACTTTTGTACCTGGAAGCTCAGCAATTTCTTGCAAATCTTGTTTTGCTTCATCTAAATGAATTGCCCATGAGGTGTCCCCTACCAAAAGCACTAAGTCTTCTGGTTTTACCCTAGCCTTCCAATCCTCAAATATTCTTTCTTTGTGATTATGCCATCCGAATATGTCCATAGGCTTGTTTGAATTACTTGAGAGATGAAGATCTCCTATAGCATATATTTTCATTAATTCTCCTTAATCATACTTTATTTTTACGATTTTTTTAGTTCATAAATACGTTTATTAAGCTCATTTCTAAGCATTATTATATCGTCCATCTCAGATACAGTGCTTACCGCATCAAATCTGCGCTGAAAATCCTTGGCTTCATCAGTAAGACCCATTTTTTGAAGCTCCTGAATGCTGTATATGATATCCTTTACCGTTACTGATTTCATTTCAAACATTACCTGAGCTCTCATTATTTCTTCTCTAATCACACTCATCTCTTGGTCTAAATTAAAAGCGGCATCAGCAGCTTTTCTTAGTCTTTGTGCTATATCGGAAGGAATATAGTGGTTATACTTATACTTCAAAGAATGCTCAATAGTAGCCCAAAAGTTCATAGATAGAGTTCTTATTTGAATTTCTGCTAGGATATCAACTACTCCTGATACAGTTTGAATTGGGTATTTTATTATTACATGGTAGCTTCTATAGCCGCTTGACTTGTCGTTTTTAATATAATCCTTTTCATAAAGCACATCCATATCCTTACGGCTTCTTATATAAGAAACCACAGTATATATATCCTCTACAAACTGGCACATTATTCTTATCCCAGCTATATCTTCAATTTTGTCATCTACTTCGCTTAAGTCAATATCTAAGCGCTTGGCTTTATCTATAATTGATGATATTTTTTTTACTCTTCCCGTAACGAACTCAATAGGAGAATATTCGCCATTGTCTATTAGCTCTTTGCGAATATTTTTGAATTTTACTTTTAGTTCCTCTACAGCGTACTGATAAGGAATAAGAACAGTTTTCCATTGATTAAGTTCCATAATATCGTCCCCTTCACAATATTAAAGTTTGTAGTAATACACTAAACCATTTTCAACCTCGTATTGAATTTGATCATTGTCAATTAACAAGGTTAACATGGAGCCGAGTGTGGAATAGTAATAATGATATTCTTTATAATCTAGCTTCAAGTCATTATCACTTATTATCTTACTAAGTAGTTCTTCTCTAGTATATGGTTGTTCTAACAGATTATATATTTCATTCACGTACCTGTTAACATTATCTTTATTTTTGCTTACAATATCCGTTATTTCATCCTTGTTATAAATGGATTTGCTGTGTCCTATAACACAATAATCAAAATCAATCTCATCTATCAGCTCAAGGCTTTTTAAATATTTTTCTACATCAAATATAAAAGGAAAATCATATTTTTTCATTATATGATAGTCAAATAATGCATCCCCAACGTAAAGAACCTTATCAGGCGATAGAATTCCTATATCTCCATTACTATGCCCATTAAGCTCATATGCTTGAAATTTTATATCAGAAAGCTTAAACTGTCCTTGTTTTATTGTATCTTCTATATCAAAATCAAAAATACTGGCTTTTGTATTTCCTAGTAATTTTTTATGTGGATTTGCTCCATAAATATATGTAGTAAAAAATTTAGGACTTTGAAGAAATTTTTTTGTGTTTTCAGAGCAGAAAAAACTGCATCCAGTAAAATGACTTTTAATACTACTATATGCTTCAAAATGATCTAGATGCTCGTGGGTTGTGATACAGTATCTAGCTCTAAGAGAGCTGTCTTCTAGCATCTGACTTAGTCTATTTCCTCTTGCAGACGATAGCCCTGGATCTATAATAAGTACAGATTTATCCTTAAAAGTATATATCCCTGTGGTAGTCCCACCCTTTACGAATCCGCTTTTCCCATTAATTTTTGTAATCTCCATAGTATTCCCTCGTTTTAAAATCTGTTAATTTTGGTATAATATATAGTAACCTTATATATTATATCAGAAAAACACAACATTTTCTCTTGTTGATTATTATTAGAAAGGAGGATTGAAATGAAAAAATCTCTCCTCATCTTCATGGTTATCTTTTTACTCATGCCTGCCAATACCTTCGCCCTTAGTGCGACTGCTTACGATGCCAACAATCTACTACAAAGTGAACAATTTCGCCTAGAACTTATCCAAGATGCAATAAGCAGAAAAGAAAATATCAATTTAAATTTAAAAAACTTTAGCGATAGTCAAGCACAGAAAATTTTCAATCATATTACGAACATAATTTTTTATCAAAGCAATATGGACATCTATTCTATTACTATGGATGGAAGTGTAACTGGAAAATCTGCCAATTTAGTTTTAAACTTGGATTATCGCATGACTCCAGATGAAAATACAAAAGTTAATGAATGGATAAAAACCACTATGGATCCTTTTTTAGCACTAAGTCCTAGTAATCTTGAGATAATTAAATTTGTAAATGATACTATAGTTAAGCATGTTGAATATGACCTTAGTTATGAAAAAAATTCTGCATATCATGCAGTATTTAACAAATCATCACTGTGTGAAGGCTATTCATTTCTAACTTATAAAATGCTTAGTTACGCAGGAATAGATGCAAAAATTATAAGTGGAGTGGCTGCTAATGAAGACCACATGTGGAATCTAGTTAAGCTAAACAATTTATGGTATCATTTAGATGTCACTTGGAACGATCCAGTTTACAGTGGCTCATTTAAGAAACCATTAAATTATGTAAGCTATGATTTCTTTATGCTTACAAGTACTCAAATGGCAAAAACCCACACCTGGGATCAGACTCTATTTCCATTAGCTAAATAAATCAATTAGGAGGAATTATGACAACCAGATATATAAAAATAATCACCTTAAAAGGGAGTTATTTTACTAAAGAATATGAAAAAAAGAAAAAAGATGTAATAAAAGTAAGGAAGGTTCTTGAAGAAACCGTTAAAAAATTTTTTAAAGCAAGAGATTGCGAAGTCCTAATAATTTTTGAAGAGACCGGGAGAGAGGTTTTGGTTACTCCAGATTCTTCAACTGAGGATATCAAAAAATATCTAGGTGAAAAATTTATTCCATAAGGCTCTAATCAGTATTAATATAGACCAACCTCACTTACTGATAATTTATTCCTAAAAAATAAAAGAGTAGCCCAATAATGAAATTTAATTGGATTACTCTTTTCTATTATAATTCTAAAGGTGTCTTACAGCTTTTCCTCCTAGATAGTCAAAATAACACCCTTGGTATAAATCATTTGCTATCATATAGGCTTCAATCATATCTTTAAGCTTCCACCATGAGGTAGAATAATTACAAAAAATCGTATCTTCTTTTGGAGCTCTTCCTAAAAGCCTGTGAATTACAATATCTGGAGAAAGATAAGCAAGAAAAAGCGAAGTTCTTTTTATATAATCATCCATTGAGCATATCTCTAGTTTCCCTGACTCGACTAAATCTGCCATTGGAGTGTTTTTAATAAGATATAAGGAATGAAGCTTTACTGCATCTACCTTAAGCGCAGAAAGTATCTTTGCTCCCTCAATTATATCTTCCTCGTCATCATACGGAATATTTAGTATCATGTGTACTACTAGCTCAAAGCCATAGCTTTTTACAAGATTAGCCGCTTCAATAAATTCTGCCAAGGTATGACCTCTGTTTATGCTTTTTAAGGTCTTATGATTTATGCTTTGAAGCCCAAGCTCTATTGTTATTTCAATGTCTTGTGCATCTTTTATCATTTTAAGAATATCTAAATATCTCTCATCCAATGAATCCGGTCTAGTAGATACTGAAATTTCAACTACATCTTCTCTTATAGCTTCTTTTAAATAGGCTTCAAAGACAGCCGGTGGCAGATAAGTGTTAGTGAAATTTTGAAAATACGCTATATATTTTTTAGCCTTATATCTAGGCCCTATATAGTCAATATTTTTCTCAAGCTGGTCTTTAACAGATATTTTATTCGATAGGGCTTCAAATCCTGCAGCTTTTTCTGAGCAAAAGCTACAACCATCTTTTGCAACGCATCCATCTCTATTTGGACAAGTTACTGGAAGATTTATAGGTATCCTATAAACCTTTTCTTTGTACTTTTCTTTTAAGTACTCCGAATAAACCTTATACAATTTATTATTAGACATTTAATTCTCCTACTATTTTATAAAAAAGAAGTATACTAGCAAAATACTAGAGAGCGCTATTCTATAATATCCAAAAACCTTAAAATTATGCTTTTGAACATAGTTTAAAAATAACTTTATAACCAGAAGAGCTACTATAAAAGAGAAAACACAGCCTAGAAACAGTAAAAACCACTGCCATGCGGTAAAAATTGTGCCTCCCAAAAACATTTTCGCAAGCTTTAAAAGAGTAGCCCCGAACATAGTAGGAATGGCTAGGAAAAAAGAAAATTCCGCTGCCGCTCCTCTTGAACACCCAAGAAGCATAGCTCCTATAATTGTTGCAGCTGATCTTGATGTACCTGGAATCATTGCTAAGCACTGAACAAGTCCAATTAAAAGAGCAGTTTTATATGTAATTTTATAAACAGAATCAATAGATATTTTTTTATTCTTATTTTCAATCCAAACTATTATTATTCCCCAAACAAAAAGCGCTATTGTAACTGTTACAGGTCCAAACAGATATTTATCTATGAAGTCGTCGAATAAGAATCCTAATATTCCAGCTGGAATAACTCCTACTATTACTTTTAACCATAAATCTATTGTATTCTTTTTTTGCTGTTTAGATTTATTTGAACTAAAAGGGTTTAGTTTTTCAAAATACAACACAACTACCGATAGAATAGCCCCAAGCTGGATAATAACATTGAAGCTATTTGAGAAAGACTGTGGCTTTAGGGAAACAAATTCATTTACTAAAATAAGGTGGCCAGTGCTACTAACTGGTAGAAACTCAGTCACCCCTTCTACTATACTCAAAATTAATACTCTTATTATGTCTAACATCCAAAAATCCTCCTAGTTATTATGTTTAGTACTATGATATAATAGCATGTTTTTTCAAAAACTAAAACAGAACCTTGAGCATAGGTTCTGTTAGTGGGGTTTGGGGTTTTATCTCAATTTATGCTATGGAGATAAACAAAAAAGCCATGGACTACGAGGATTCATCCTCTGTAGCCTTCATGGCTTTGTTATGTTAATATATTATCATACATATAGTAACAATGCAATACTAATTTATAAACTTAATTTTTAAGTCTATTTAAACATTTACATAATATATTTACAAATAGCTTTAAATTTCTACAACCACTTATAGATTTTTAGCATCACTTATTAGCTTTTAGTTTATATAATGGTTTTACAAGTTTTTATAAATCTGCAAATAAAACCAGTTCTTCTAAAGCTTGTTTAGCTTTCTCAAAATCTATAAAAAAAGGACTAGTGCATATAGTAATAAGTGCTGCCTTTTTAGCAAGGTTATTAATCACTTCTATTTTTCTTTTCCTGTCAATGTACTCCATATCCTCGCTGAAAAAATCCAAATCAATATCTAAAATATACCCCTTACTATGTACTGCTTGTTTTTCAATATTATCCAAAGAATATGTTGAATCCACTATAAATAAGCTCTCAATCAAGCTTTCCTTTTGAAGTGGCTTAATAAAATTCCCCACATTTAACACAGCATTTGTATAATAAAATGCAGCATCTAACAAAGTTAGCTCGTAATCTTTATCTTCTTTGCTTAGATAATTAATTTCATAAAAAAAATCTCTTATATCAGCCTGCCAATTTTTCACTTCAGAAAAATCTACATCTGGTGTTCTCGTATCCTTATGCTGATCAATATGAATCATATCAAGTCCAAAGGGAATTTGATTTTCAAAAATTTCTTTATATATAAAGAAAAATGCGTGGTTATGATTGTCAAATACGTAGATTTTTTTATTCTTATGAGTTTTTACTATAAAGGGATCTATTCCTTTAAAGCCCACTTCCTTATCGTTATCCATCTCAGCAAAAGCTACAGTATTTGATTCATTTATATGAATTTCGCTCGATTCTTTTAAAGATGAAATGCCGATTTCTTTATAAAGCTCTCTTTTATCGAATGAGAATTTATTATTTCCTATTTTACTTTTTAACTTAAAAGGTTTCTTATAATGGAAGCTCATAGCTATCGCCTTTCGTTTTATTAGCAAAGAAAAATTTTACTAAATTTAATTTTAATTAATATCCCTACTACACAATATCAATTGATATTAGAAAAAGAATGAGTTATAATATTTTTTTAAAAACTAGCCGTTCTATTTTTATCGTATTTTTAAACTATGATTTGTTTTTAGTTTATTAAAATATTATTGAATTTTTAGTGGGGGTAAAATCATGGGAACAATTATATCATCTTTTTTACTTATATTTCTAGCTGAAATGGGAGATAAAACTCAGCTTCTAGCTCTTGCATTTTCAACTAAATATAAAATAAAGCAAGTTCTTATAGGGGTTTTTCTTGGAGCATTTTTAAATCACGGCCTTGCAATAGTTTTTGCAAGCTTCATAAGTAACTATGTTTCTCTAGATTTAATTAAAGTTGTGGCGGCCATTATGTTTATTATTTTTGGGCTTTGGTCTCTAAAACTAGAATATGAAGATGAGGACGAGGAGGACGAGGCTTCTTTTTCTTTCAAAACTCCTATTTTAACTGTAGCAAGTGCTTTTTTCATAGGCGAGCTTGGTGATAAAACTCAGCTTACAGCAATGACTCTAGGTGCTAAATCAGCTTATCCGTTTCTAACACTTCTTGGAACTACCTCAGGAATGATTGCCGTAAGTTTAATCGGTATACTAGTAGGGAAAGTACTCGGAAAAAGAATTCCAGAAGTCACAATGAAGGTCCTTGCTTCAATTATATTCTTAGGCTTTGGTTTATCAGGGCTATACTCATCAGTAGATAAAATATATTTCACCCCTACATACATAACTCTATTTAGCTTTATACTTGCACTATCTATTGGTATTATTTTAAAAATGAATTCCAAAAATCACAATATATATTATGAGAAAAAGCTTGCTGAACTTATAGCCAAATGCAGACATTGTGATATCCATGATACAAACTGTATCACAGCTATGCAGATAAGAGAGTTAACTCAAAAATACGTAGGTCAAGACCTTCCTTATATAGGAGATATAATTTTATACTTTGAATCCATGAAAAAGGTGGCTCCTAAAAAAGCCACCGATTTAGAAAAAATATTTCACACTAAAATCTAAATATAGAGTCAAAGAAATTACGACTATTTAAATATATCCCATGGCTTATGGTCTGGTAACTCAATTTTGAATTCGAGCTTTTCTTTTTTAGTAGGATGCTCAAAGCTCAAATAATATGACCATAAAGCTATGGATTTTTTTTGAGGATTAGAAGAGCCATATTTTAAATCTCCATATAAAGGGCACCCTCTAGTCGAAAACTGCACTCTTATCTGATGTGACCTTCCTGTGATAAGGTCAACTGAAACCAAGCTAAGTCCTTGTCTCTCATCCATAACCTCATAGCTGAGCTTTGCATCTTTAGAATCCTTGACTTCATTTTTAAATGCTTTTACTTTGTTATTTGATTTGTCCTTTACAAGAAAATCTTCCATAAAGCCCGACTTTTTCTCAAGACTTCCTTCTGCAACTAAAGTATACTTCTTTTCAATTTGTTTTTTTCTTATTTGATCTGATAACCTAGATGCAGCCTTAGAGGTTCTAGCGAAGACCATTAGACCTCCTGACACTCTATCTAGCCTATGAACCAGTCCTATAAATACCTCTCCTGGCTTATTGTATTTTTCTTTTACATATGCCTTGACCCAGCTGAGCATATCCAAATCCTTTGAATCATCCTCTTGCGAGGGCATTCCAAAGGGTTTTACTACTACTATAATATGGTTGTCTTCATATATTACTTCAGGAGTCACTTTTATTTCTCCCATCTTCCATATATTCCACAAGGTAGAATTAAATCTTCTTTTTTCACTGGCAAGCCTATTTCTCCACTCGATACACTTCCCTGCTTGTCCTTTACAATTATAAGCTTCAGCATATTTTCTATAGCTGTTGGAGATAATCCTGTTGTGTAAGAATTTAATAATAAAAATAGCGGTTCATCACTTAGCACCTGGGATGTAAGCTTTAGTAGCTTCGTAAGCTCCTCTTCAAATTTCCAAATCTCTCCATTTGGCCCTCTTCCATACGAAGGAGGATCCATTATTACAGCATCGTATTTATTACCTCTTCTTATTTCTCTTTGTACAAACTTAAAGCAATCATCTACTATATATCTAATTTTATTGTTCGATAAACCACTAAGCTCTGCATTTTCTTTAGCCCAAGCAACCATTCCTTTTGATGCATCTACATGGCATACTTCCTCTGCTCCAGCATAAGAAGCAGCGCAGGTTGCTCCTCCAGTATATGCAAATAAATTAAGAACCTTTATAGGTCTATTTGCTTTTGAAATTTTATCCATCATCCAGCTCCAATTAGCTGCCTGCTCAGGAAACAGTCCTGTATGTTTAAAACCTGTAGGCTTTATATAAAAAGATAGTCCCTTATAAGATATAGTCCATCTTTCAGGAATTTTCTTTTTAAACTCCCAGGTTCCTCCACCTTTGCTACTTCTATGATAATGTCCATGGACATCTTTCCACTTTACGTTATCTGTATCAGCTGGCCATATAGCCTGAGGGTCAGGTCTTCTAAGCACTATATTTTTCCATCTTTCTAACTTTTCGCCGTTGCCAGCATCAATAATCTCATAATCTTTCCAATCATCTGCTAAAATAAGCATTGCTTCACATCCTATAATTTAAGTTTCTTAATAATTAGCTTTAATCCTAAAACAGTATAGCATCTGAAAATCATTTAATAAAGAAAAAATAAACATTAAACAAACCAATTTTCGTCGATAATTTGGCTTTTAGTTTTTTTCTGAGTTAAAGCACTATAAATTTTCGATGATAATTTAGTTTCTCCTATTAATAATCCCCCTACCAAAATATCATTTTCAAAAACTAATTTTTTATAATTATTAGAGTCTTCAACAATTTCATAAGTTCTTCCTTCTTTGTCCTCTATGTCTCCTGCAGAATAAACTCCTATTTCTAGTCCTTTTAATATAGTAGCAGGAATAAAGCCCTCAAATTCTTTATTATCGCCAAGTACATTGGCAGCAGCGATTTTTCCCATCTGCATAGCTGCTGGCCAAATTCCATATGTGCTATTTCCAATTTGTACATTATCTCCCGCTGCATAGATATCTTCATCACAGGTTTTAAGATTTTTCGTTACCATTATACCTCTATCACAATCTATCTTACATCCTTTTGGAAGGTCTAAATTTGCTCTTACTCCCACAGAAATAATAACCATATCTGCATCTAGAATTTTTTTGCTACTTAGTTCAACTCCCGTTACAGTTTCTTCTCCTAAAATAGCTTTAGAGGATTCTCCAAGATAAAACTTTATACCAGATTTAGTTGCAGATTCTAAAACTAATTTCGATGCTTTGACATCGAGCTGTCTTGGCATCAGCCTATCACTAAATTCTACAATGCTTACATCAATATTTTTATGAAGTAAGCTCCAAGCTGCTTCAATCCCTAAAAGTCCTCCTCCAATAATGACTGCTTTTTTTACTTTATCAAGATTTTTATTTATATTTTCTATATCGCTAGCATATTTGATTGTGTATACACCTTTTTTATCTGTTCCTTCTAAAGGAGGAACAAAATTATTACTTCCAGTACATAAAATTAGCTTGTCGTATTCATAGTTAGCATTATTTTCTGTTGTCACGATTTTTTTATCTTTATCTATTCCGATTACTTTGGTGTTTAGAATTATAGAAATATTTTTTTCT
Organism: Acetoanaerobium noterae; assembly: GCF_900168025.1. NCBI lineage: Bacteria > Bacillati > Bacillota > Clostridia > Peptostreptococcales > Filifactoraceae > Acetoanaerobium > Acetoanaerobium noterae. Next base: position 48,442 of record NZ_FUYN01000003.1, read on the forward strand.
TGAAAATATTCTTTAGTCTTCAAATAAAAATTAGCTGGATATTCACTTTCACCAATCATATGGGACAACATCGGTCTATAATAAGGAAGTCTATCATCGCTACTAATCATTGTGATTTTTATATCTGGATTCAACTTTCTCAATGTTTCCGCTGCCGATATCGCTGCGGCGCTACTTCCGATAATTACTATTTTCATAAAATCCCCTCCTGATTTGATATAAAATTAACTAATTGAATAAATAAATTATTATTTATTTATAAATATCATTTTAATTTAAGAAATCATCTCTATTTCTTATCTAATTATATCATTAAAAACGCTTTAAAACACTCAAATAAAACAATTGGATAATAAGATTTAAAACACGCTTATAATTACTTCTTTCTTTAATATTGAAATTTTGTTAATAAATAAATTAATTGTTATTCAATTGAGAATATTATGAATATTTATTAGTTTTATTTTGATTTTTTTGATATAATATTTTTATCCAGATTTTACAAATTTAAAAATAAGTTTTTTTTAATTTTGTAAGTTTAATTCCCACTAAAGCACTCTGGAAACGTTATCTTTACAAAAAAAATAGGTTTTTCTTAATTTTGCTCATTACTACAATATAGGAGGGTGATAATTTCTAACTATGAATAAAGGCTTAACGATAAAAATATCGTAAGTAGTTAATTTATCAAAGAAAAGGGGCGTAGTTGAATATTTCATTCATTTGATAATCGTTTTCTTGAATATTTGAGTAAATTTATTCAAGAAAACCTAAAAAATATTCATTGATATTCAGCGTTTTGTGAATATTTAACCATTATTGCAAATACTATTTTTCTTTTTTTTAAATTCTGTTATATTATGGGTAAAGATTGTCTAATATTTAGCAAGGAGGGATAATATGCAAGAAACCACTTTAAACAAGGAGCTTTATGATCAGTTAGCAGATTATATTGCTAATGTGGAGAATAAAGAAACTGCTCTTATCGAAGTTCTTCATAAGGCTCAAAACCTCTTTGGATTTATTCCAAAGGAAGTTCAACTATTTATAGGTGAAAAATTAGGAGTCCCAGCTTCTAAAGTATTCGGTGTTGTTAGCTTTTATTCTTACTTTACTACAGAACCAAAAGGTAAATACGTAATTAACGTATGTATGGGTACGGCATGCTTTGTTAGAAAAGCTGATTCTCTACTTAGAGAGCTTGAAAAAGTTCTATGCATCAAGCCAGGCGAGACTACTGAAAACAAAATGTATTCAATAGAGGCGCTTAGATGTGTTGGAGCCTGTGGTTTAGCCCCTGTTATTATGGTAAACGACGAAGTTTATGGAAAAGTAACTGTGGACGATATTCCAAAAATACTTGCAAAATATGCTGATTAGGAAGGAGGACTAACATGAATAAAATTGAATCTTTTAAGGCTCTACTAGATTTACAAGCTGAGTACAAGCCAAATTTAAAGCTAAGAACAGATAACATTCAAAATACAGAGTACAGAGAAATCCTAGTGTGCGGTGGAACTGGATGTATGTCCTCTCAAAGTCAAAAACTAATCGATAATCTTAACGCAGAAATAGCAAAAGCAGGTTTATCTGACAAGGTAAACGCTCATATTACAGGATGTTTTGGTTTTTGTGAGCAAGGACCAATTGTAAAAGTATTCCCAGATGATGTGTTTTATGTACAAGTAGCTCCTGAAGATGCAGCTGAGTTAGTTAAAACTCATCTTGTTGATGGAAACAGAGTACATAGACTACTATATCAAGATCCTGATTCACACGAAAAAGTAAACACTCAACACGAGATGTCTTTTTATAAAAAGCAAAAACGTATTGCTCTTAGAAACTGCGGTCTTATTAACCCAGAACTAATCTCTGAGTATATTGCTTGTAGAGGTTATGAGGCAATAGGAAGATGTATTTCTGAAAAAACACCTCAAGATGTAATTGATGAAATAAAACTATCTGGCCTAAGAGGAAGAGGCGGCGGAGGTTTTTCTACTGGTCTTAAGTGGGAATTCACGAAAAAGCCTGTATCAGATATTAAATATATAGTATGTAATGCTGACGAGGGAGACCCTGGTGCATTTATGGACCGTTCTATTCTTGAAGGTGACCCTCATAGTATAATCGAAGCTATGGCTGTAGCTGGTTATGCTGTTGGAGCATCAAAAGGATTCGTTTATATTCGTGCTGAGTATCCTCTTGCTATCAAGAGACTTCGTCATGCTATAAACGAAGCTAGAGAGCACGGACTACTTGGAGACAATATAATGGGAACAAGCTTCTCTTTTGATATTGAAATCAAGTATGGCGCAGGAGCTTTCGTATGTGGAGAGGAAACTGCTCTTATCCATTCTATAGAAGGACAACGTGGAGAGCCAACTACAAAACCTCCATTCCCTGCTGAAAGCGGTCTTTGGGACAAGCCTACATGCGTTAATAACGTTGAGACTCTTGCAAACGTTCCTGCAATCCTTTTAGAAGGAGCTTCTTGGTTTAACGCAATCGGAAGTGAAACATCAAAAGGAACTAAAGTTTTTGCACTTGCTGGTAAAATTAACAACGTTGGTCTAGTTGAAGTTCCTATGGGAATTACTCTTAGAGAAATCATCTATGAAATAGGTGGCGGAATCAAGGACGGCAAAGAATTTAAGGCTGTTCAAACAGGAGGTCCATCAGGTGGATGTATTACTAAAGACCAATTAGATGTAAAAATAGATTATGAATCATTAGGAGCTATTGGCTCTATGATGGGTTCAGGCGGTATGATTGTTATGGACGAAGATAACTGTATGGTTGATATAGCTAAATTCTATTTAGAGTTTACTGTAGAGGAATCATGCGGAAAATGTACTCCATGTCGTGTAGGTAACAAGCGACTTCATGAAATGCTTACTAAGATTTCTGAAGGCAAAGGAACTATGGAAGATCTTGATGCTATGAGAGAGCTTGCTCAAACTATAAAAGATACTTCACTTTGCGGTCTTGGACAAACTGCTCCAAACCCTGTATTATCTACATTAAATTTCTTCGAAGATGAATATATAGCTCACGTTCAAGATAAAGCTTGTCCTGCTGGAGCTTGTCAGTCTCTTCTAAAATATATGATTACTGAAGAAAAATGTATCGGATGTACTAAGTGTGCTAAGGTTTGTCCAGTATCATGTATTAGTGGAAAAGTGAAGGAAAAGCATGTAATTGATCAAAATCAATGTATTAAATGTGGTGCTTGTTTTGATGCTTGTCCTGTAAATGCTATTACTAAAGGTTAAGAAGGGGTGATTACGGTATGGTGAATGTTAATATAAATGGAAAAGATATACAGGTTCCTGCAGGTTCTACAATACTTGAAGCCGCTAAAGAACTAAATATCAAAATACCTACTTTATGTCACCTTGATCTTCATGACATAAAGATGGTAAACCAAGCTGCATCTTGTCGTGTGTGCGTGGTTGAAGTTGAAGGAAGAAGAAATCTTGCTCCAGCTTGTGCTACTCCAGTATTTGAAGGAATGAAAATAAAAACAGATACTCAAAAAGCAATCAGAGCTAGAAGAACAGTTGTTGAGCTTTTATTATCAGATCATCCAAAGGATTGTCTAATTTGTGAAAAGAACACTGATTGTGAGCTTCAATCTCTTGCTGCTGATTTAGGTATAAGAGAAATCAAATACGAAGGCAAAATGTCTGAGTACCCAATTGATAGAAGCAGTTATTCTATAGTTAGAAATATGGATAAATGCGTACTTTGCAGAAGATGTGAAACTGTATGTAACAATGTTCAAACAGTTAACGTATTATCTGCAGTTGGAAGAGGTTTTGATACTGTAGTAGGTACTGCATTTGATTTACCTATTCATGAAACTACATGTACATTCTGCGGACAATGTCTAGCAGTATGTCCTACAGCTGCTCTTACTGAAGTAAATAACGTTTCTAAAGTATGGAACGCTATCAATAGTAAGAAATATGTTGTAGTTCAAACAGCTCCAGCTGTTAGAGTTGCTCTAGGTGAAGAGTTTGGTATGGAGCCTGGAACTGTAGTTACTGGCAAAATGGCTGCTGCACTTAGAACACTTGGATTTGATAAAGTATTTGACACAGACTTTGCTGCTGACCTTACTATAATGGAAGAAGCATCTGAGTTTGTTCATAGATTAGAGCATGGTGGCAAGCTTCCAATACTTACAAGCTGCTGTCCAGGATGGGTTAAATTCTTTGAGCATCAGTTCAGCGATATGTTAGATATCCCATCAAGCTGTAAATCTCCTCACGAAATGTTTGGAGCTGTTGCTAAAACTTATTTAGCTGAGAAGCTTGATGTTAAGCCAGAGGATATGATTGTTGTATCTGTAATGCCTTGCGTAGCTAAAAAATACGAGTCTGCTAGACCAGAGCTTGGTCATGGTGGAACTAAAGATGTTGATATAGTAATTACTACTAGAGAGCTTGCTCAAATGATTAAAGAAGCTGGTATAAACTTTAATGAATTAGAAGACCAAGACTTTGATAATCCTCTAGGAGAATCAACCGGAGCATCTGTAATATTCGGAACTACTGGTGGAGTTATCGAGGCTGCTCTTAGAACTGCTTATGAGTGGTTAACAAAAGAAACTCTTGAAAACGTTGAATTCGAAGCACTTAGAGGTCTTGATGGAACTAAAGAAGCTACAGTAAATATCAATGGTCAAGATATCAAAATTGCTGTTACTCATGGACTTGGTAATGCGAGAGCTTTACTTGAAAAAATCCGTGCAGGTGAAGCTGAATACCACGCTATAGAAATCATGGCTTGCCCTGGTGGATGTATCGGTGGTGGCGGACAGCCATATCACCATGGAGACTTATCAATTCTTTCAAGAAGAATTGAAGGTATTTACTCTGAAGATAGAGCAAAAACTATTAGAAAATCTCATGAGAACCCAATGATAAAACAGCTTTATGCTGATTTCTTAGGTGAGCCATATGGCCATAAAGCTCATGAATTACTTCACACAAAATACACTGCAAGACAAAAAATGTAAGTCCCTTCCCCACAGTTAATTTATTAAACCCACATAAATATGCTAAACGCTCATTACCTAAAAGGTAATGAGCGTTTTTATATTGTCTTTATCTACTCTTCATAGGTTCTTGGTTTAAACTCAGTAATTTCATTAAAATTAAATCTATTATCTATCTTATTTTTAATATAATCATAAAAATAGTCTTGAACGTTAAGAGGTTCTTTACCCCTTTTATCTACTCTGCTATATGCCCCTGTACTATGAAGAATTCTAGTTTTGTCAGTATCTGAAAGATATAAATTAATAATATTTTTCACTCTTGCTTTATTACATTCATCTTCTACTGGAAATAACAGCTCGACTCTTCTATCTAGATTTCTAGGCATAAGATCAGCACTAGACATAAATATCTTTTCTTGGCCAGCATTATAAAAATAAAAAATTCTACTATGCTCTAGCAATTTTCCTACTATGCTTCTTACTTCTATATTTTCACTTACTTGAGGATATTCAGGAACCAAACAGCATATGCCCCTTATAATCAGCTTTATATTTACTCCTGCCTCGGAAGCCTCATATAAAAGTCTAATCATGCTTTCATCCACCAAAGAATTCATTTTAAATATTATCTGTCCTCCAAACCCCTCTTTTGCATTTCTTATTTCATTCTTAATTAAATTTTCAATCTTCTTTCTCAATCCCACTGGAGCTATATCTAGCTTTTCAAGTCTTTGGATTTGGCTGAAGCCAGATAGCATATTAAAAACAGCTGAGGCATCTGCCCCGATATACGGGTTGCATGTCATTATTGCTGTATCAGTATAAAACTTAGCTGTTACATCATTGTAATTGCCTGTCCCCATATGAACATATCTCTTTATTTTATCTTCTTCTCTTCGTACTACAAGCAGTAGCTTACAATGGGTTTTTAAGCCCACAAGCCCATATATTACATGACATCCAGCTTTTTCAAGCTGTTTAGCCCAAATTATATTATTTTCCTCATCAAATCTCGCTTTTAGCTCTACCAGCACTGTCACCTGCTTGCCGTTTTCTGCCGCCTTTGCTAAAGCTGATATTATTGGCGAATTTCCGCTTACTCTATAGAGAGTTTGTTTAATCGCAAGCACATTGTCATCCTCAGCAGCTTGTCTTACAAAATCAACAACTGTATCAAAGCTTTCAAAAGGATGATGAAGCATAATATCTCTTTCACTTATGGCTTCAAAAATATTGTTATTTTGAACCGTAATAGAAGGAAGTGGTATCTGATTTTCAAATTTTAAATCTTGATAGCCTTTTAAATTATAAAACTTCATAAGAAAAGTAAGATCTAAAGGTCCACTGATTCTATACATTCCGCCTTCAAAAGCCTCTGACTCTTCTAAAATATAATCAATTATCTCTTGAGAGGTGTTTTTCTCATATTCTAGTCTTACAGCATTACCCCATTTGCGTTTTTTTATAGACTGCTCTATTTCTTCAAGCAAATCCTCCGCTCCATCTTCATCAATAGAAAGGTCAGCATTTCTTGTAATTCTATAACATGCCATATCGAGAATCTCATGCCCTATAAACAGCATATCCATATGAATTTTAATAATATCTTCAAGTAGGATAAATTCTTTTTTATCATTTTCACAAGGAAGAAGTATAAATCTATCTAGCACAGATGGAACCTGAACTGTTGCAAACACTGGTTCTACATCTTCATTTCCTCTAAGTAATATAGCAATGTTCAAGCTCTTATTTAAAATTAATGGAAATGGTCTTGATTTATCCACTACCATTGGTGTAAGCACTGGGTAAATCTGATTAAAAAAATATTTTTCTACAAAAATCCTCTGCTCGTCCGTTAAATTCTTAGGCCTTTTGAAATATATATCTTCTTTTTTAAGAGCTGGAATAAGTGACCTAAGATAGGTGTTATATTTTTCAGATACTAGTTCGTGTACTCTGAGAGTAATTTTATCTAGCTGTTCTTTTGGAAGCAGTCCAGCTGAGTCTTTCTTACTGTAGCCTGCTATTATTTGGTCATTTAAGGATGCTACCCTAACCATAAAAAATTCATCTAAATTAGAAGCAGTAATAGCTAAAAATTTTAACCTTTCAAATAATGGATTTTTTAAATCCTGGGCTTCTTCAAGCACTCTTGTATTAAACTCCAGCCAGCTTAATTCCCTGTTAAAAAAAGGATAGACTGTATTATTTGTCATTTTATTCACCCTTTAACTTTTAGAATTGGTCTATATCCTGTTACATCTTCAAAAAAATCTGCTTTTTTCATAAAATACCATTTTTCGAGAGGAATATCATCCTTTGCATGAGCTGTTATTATTAGATTGGTGTCCTTCACCTTTATATCTATGGACTTAATTTTTCTTTTATGTGTTATATCCATAGCGTCGCAAAGCTTTAATATGCTTGATAGCTTACTAATTTTTATTCTATTCTCATAAGGCAAAATCTTATAAGAGTCTATACTCTTTGGATTCTCTTCGTTATGAAATCTAGCCGTATGAGCTATTATATTTAAATCACTATCGCTTATTCCCATTATGTCTTGAGCTTTTATAATACTGTATGAATGCTCAATGTGCTCATTGAGATTGATATACTTGCCTATATCATGAAGAAGCGCTGCAATCTCAAGCAAAAATCTATCGTTAGAACCAAGCTCATGAATCTTTTTAGTTTTATCAAAAATTTTTATAGCCATTTCTCTTACATGAAGAGCATGGGAATCATCTATTCTGTAGCGCTTACCAAGATAAGCCACCGAGCTTAATATATCGTTTAAAAATTCCTCTTTACGCTTTGTATTATATATATTATCAGCCATATCTGCTAAGATACCATGCCTTAAGGACACTCTTGGGGCATATATCCCATCCGCCTGAGTAAGGTCTACAAATTTTTTAAATATAACTAAGGTTGGAAGCACCATCTCTGCTTGTTTTTCTGAGATTTGCATATATTGTGCTACCTCATAGGTGTTCATTTGCTTTATCTTTTTATATAAATCTGTAAGATTCTCTTTTGAAACAAACTTTATAGATTTTTCTTTATCAGTTTTCTTTGATATTTTATATATCTCAGTAAATTCCCCACCAATTCCTATGAAGTTCGATAAATTATAGGGCTTTATTCTATCCTTTAATATATAAATATTACTCTCAATATAATCTTCAATCACAGAGGCAAAATCCAAAGTAATCTTTTCTAAATCAGCCAGAGTCTCCATTACTCTAAGAGAGCCAATTTTTACATACTCTGTAAACTGTAGTTTCGAATCATAATAAAGACTTACTTCCACCCCACCTGAGCCTATATCTACAATCAAAACTCCAGCTTGCTTAATATTAGTAAAATCAGGCAAATAATCTTCTATAGCTTTATATGTGAGGAGTCTTTCCTGTGCATTGTTAATTATCTCTAAGCTAAGTCCGCTTGATATTCTTATCTGCTCCAGTACATAATCACAATTTGCTGATTCTCTTATTCCACTTGTCGAAACTGCTCTATATTCTGTTACTCGATAGTCAAGCATTAGCTTTTTAAAATTTTTCAGTATTTTACATGCCTCTTTTATAGTTTCAATGCTTATTTTTCCATAGTTATATGTATCCTTCCCAATGTCAATCGGCTTTTTTACTTCGTCAATTATATTGATTCCAGTATTTTCTCCTATTTCAGCTATAATCATTCTAATTGTGTTCGAACCCACATCTATAGCTGAAACCAGCTTAGTGCTTTTTCCCATCTAATCCACTCCTACATTTATATTGCTATTTCTATTATACAGTCAACACGTATACTATTTGTTAAGCAATGATTAATTAATCTTATACCCAATAATTTTATGTAGTTAAAGCAAAAATACATCTTTTATATATATTTCTAATTAAGTGAAGGAAGAGCTTTGTTTTGTGGTATCATTTATAGTAAGAATTCTGCTCATTAATGCAATCAAAGATTTATAATTAGTCCCAGACACTTTGTTGTATTCATAATAAAGCTAGACTAAATACAACAATAATTAGGAGGTGAAATCTTTATGGATACTATAGGAATCATAGATATGGGTTCAAACTCTGTTAGATTAATACTAGTGAGAGTATTTAAGGACTTGTCATTTAGACTTATGGACGAGCATAAGGAATCCATTCGTTTAGGGGATGGAATAGATGAGTTTTCTAACCTAAAGGAAGATAAAATTCAAGATGCACTAAAAACTATGAAAATGTTTAAAAGGCTATGTGATGCTCAAAATGCAACTAAAATAATCGCTGTTGCAACTGCTGCAGTTAGAAAAGCCAATAATGGTCAAGAGCTTATAGATAGAATTTATGATGAAACTAATATAGATATGAAGGTAATAAGTGGAAAAGATGAGGCTTACTTTGATTATCTAGCTGTTTCCCATTCTGTATTTTCAAAAGATGGATTAATTTTAGATATAGGCGGAGGAAGTTTTGAGCTTGTGCTTATGAAAAATAGAGAGCTTATAGAGTCAGTAAGTATCCCTATGGGTTCAATCGATTTTGCTCAAAAATTTAAAATTAAAGACCCTCTTACAAAAGATGAAGAAAAGAAAATGATAAAGTTTATATCAGACAAGCTAAAAGAAGTTCCATGGCTTAAATCGGCGAAAAATTTACCTCTTATAGGAGTCGGAGGAACACTTCGTAACATTGGTAAAATTAATATGTTAAAACGAAATTATCCCATCGATATTCTCCATAATTATGAGGTTAAAACTGACGAGGTTTTTGAAATATACGATGAGCTCAAAGCAATGGATTATGAATCAAAAAAAACATATCCAGGACTATCATCAGATAGAGCGGATATCTTTATAGGCTCTCTTAGTCTTGTTTCAGCAATTATGAAGCAGATTAACAGCGATAAATTGATAGTAAGTGGTAAGGGTGTAAGAGAAGGCTTGTTTTACAACTATCTGCTTGACAAAAATGTATATGTAGATAACCCTCTAATGCTATCACTTGAAAACACTACTAAGATTATGGGGCTAGACCTCGTGCATTCATATCAGGTTAGAAAGCTTACTAAACGTCTTTTTGATTTATTAAAGCCTGTTCATAAGATAACTGATGATGTCGGCAATATAATAGACACTTCCTCACTACTTCATGATGCAGGAATAATAATAAACTACTATAACCACCATAGAAATTCATTCTTCGTAATACTTAATTCTCAAGTAAATGGATTGTCCCACAAGGAACTTTTGATGAGTGCTTATACAGCTTCCATGCATAGAAAAAATAAAGCATTAGAAAATTACTCCAGATACAAGCTTTTACTAGATTCAGAGGATGTACAAAAAATTAAAAAAATAGCTATCTTTCTCAGAATTGCCGAGAGTCTTGATAAAAGCATGAGCTGCATAGTTTCTGATTTAGAAATAGAAATCAAAAAAGACAAAGTTATAATTAAAGTTATTTCTAAAGACAATCCAGAAGTAGAGCTCAATGATGCGAGAACTGCTATCTCTGCATTCAAGAAGCTTTATAAGCTTGACCTCGTTATTGAATAGAAAATGTTTTATAATAAGCTTAACTCAAAATCAATCCAAGATTATTCACTTGGTACGATAGCTTTGATATAACCAAAATAAAAAACTAGGACTTAACCAATTGGTTAAACCCTAGTTTTTTTAATTTTTTAAGAATAAAGCATTTTGACCATCTTCTTAAATAAATTCATTTTATTTTTTGAGTATGGAAACCATTGAATCTCTTTGTCTTTTATTCCAGTGTCTTCTACGATTCCCACCTCATTTACAAAGGATAGCAGCCCTTCTTTTCCATGATAGCGTCCCATTCCACTTGCTTTAACTCCTCCAAATGGAAGTGCCATATTTGCAACAGGTACTATAACTTCATTTATAGCTATTACTCCAGCATTAAGCTTAGAGGAAACTCTAGACGCTTTGTTTGCATCTGAAGTAAATATGCTAGCTCCTAGTCCATAAATACTGTCATTTGCAAGCTCTACAGCTTCATCCTCGTATCTAAATTTCATTACTGGAAGAACTGGTCCAAAAGTCTCTTCTCTCATCACTAGCATGTCGTGATTTACACTACTTAGCAATACTGGAGAAATAAATTTATTATTATCAATCATTTCTGCTTTTGTATAGAGCTCTGCCCCATTAAGCTTAGCATCCTCGATATGAGATTTTACTATTCTCACTTGATTTTCACTAGTCATGCAACCAAGGTCTGCATAAGGCTCTGTACCTTGCCATAGCTCACCGATCTTGCCTTTTACTAGGGATAGAAACTCATCATATACTTCTTCCTGTACATAGGCTCTTTCTACAGATAGACATACCTGACCAGAGTTTGTAAAGGCTCCCCAGACAGCAGCGCTTGCAGCTCTCTCAAGGTTTGCATCCTTAAATACTATCATAGGATCCTTGCCACCTAACTCTAGCTCTACTGGAATCAGATGTTCACTTGCCTGTTTTAATATTTTTTTACCTGTAGCTGTAGAGCCAGTAAAAAATATTTTGTTAGGCTTTAAATCGATTAATTTTTCTCCAAGCCCTGAGTTACTATTAGCGTAAACTACCTGAACTATTTTTTTAGGAAAGTTTAAGGCAGTAAACATTCTTTCAATAAGCTTTCCAACGGCAAGAGTTTCAAAAGAAGGCTTTAGTATTACGCTATTTCCAGCTATAAGCGCAGAAATTGTCGGTATCATAGACAGGCTAAACGGAAAGTTCCAAGGTGATATCACAAGAACCGTTCCTAAAGGTCTATATTCTACGTAGCTCTTTTTAGGTTTAAAATATAAAGGGCTAGATACCTTTTTTGTAGATAAGATATCCTCTGCAGTTTTCTCATAGTATTTTATAGCTTCTATCACTGCAAGAATCTCAGAGGTATAGGCTTCTATGACAGGCTTTCCTGTAGCTTTTGATATCTCTCTGCTAAGCTCATCTCCCATTTCTACTAAATACTTTCTAAGAGCCTGCATATATTTCAATCTTTCCTTTAAAGATAAATGTGACCATATTCTAAATGCATCAGCTGAATCTTTATAGATAGCTTCTAAATCATCGGGCTTTGTTGAGTTTATAGTTGCTATTATTTCAGAGTTTATTGGACTTTTACATTCTATCATTGCTCTCACTCCTACATTCATTTTCTTTACTATCTATTCCCGAATTGCTTATGCTATAAACATTTTATCTCACACTTAAAGGCAAGCTTTTATAAGCTTTACTTTTTAATTCTAGTCAATCCATTTTTTACAGCTTCAATCACTGAGGCTGATTCGTCTATTTTGTATATTCTAGCTGGATTGCCTTTGGTATCCCAATCTACTCCACTCCACCAAACAGCAAGTTTAATTCTGTCATATTTGTGAATCTTAGTAAACATATCTTGAATCCAAGCTGGCTTATCTCCACCATGTGAGCTAGAACCAAATTCTGTAATCATAAGTGGTTGAGAGAATCTATTTGCATACTCATAATATATTTCATCGTAGATTCTTTCAAAGCTTCTCCAGCTTTCTCCTTTATAGTAATTTCCTGTATTATATCCTGTTAATCCTACTACATCGACATATTCATCCCCTGGATAATATGACATGTAGTGATTCCAAGCAAAGTTTGGAAAGCTTCTTTCATTTGGATTCCATACAAAAATAGCATTATCTACTCCATTTACTTTGAACAAATCATAAATATATCTATATAGCTCGACATATAAATCTGCATCTTTTCCATAATGATATGCACTGTATTTGCACCAGTCTCCGTTCATCTCATTGTTAAGTCTAAATAAAACAGGATAATTAATAGATTTTAAATCATTGGCGTAGGTAATAAAATACTGGTCATATTCTCCATTTAAAATCTTATAGGTTATATCCTCCTGTGAGCCTTGCTCCTTTGTAGTTTGCATAGTAAGCTCAACTACCTTATTGTTTAGCTTTGCCGTAAGCATCTCATTTTTAGGGAATTTTTCATCCATATGCTGGTATCTTACAATAACAGGAAAATCATAATCTAGCTTAGTTTGTAATTGCTTTAGATATGAAAAATCATATGGCGCAGTTGGCTCAAAAATACCGAACTTCAAATTGCTTTTTTGAGCAAATGTCTCATCGTAAAATTCTTTAGCCTCTTTGCTCATAGGTCTAGTTATAGTTTTCGTAGCTTTATAAGCTGGCATAGCTGAGCTTGAGGATGTCAATTTAAAAGTACTGGCAATTGCTTCAAAATCAGATATTGGCTTGCTTGACTTCATTATTATAGTGTATACCTTTTTATTTGTCCTAGGTATTTCTACGCAAGCATAATAGTTTTTATCATTTTTTATTTTGGATAGCTTTGGCCTAGTATAGTAAATCAAATGTGATTTAATTCCACTTACTTTAATGTCCCTTGATTTGCTTACAGAAAACAAAGGATTGTTATAAAGGCTTTTATTCCCATAATTTTTATAGGTTGCAAAGCTATCAAGCTCATTTGTAAAATCATCATAATAAACATCAATGGTCGTATCAGCATTTACAAATCTAGTTCTTATATCCATTGCAGATTCGTCTATCTTCATATCTTGATAAACATGAAGGCTGTACCCTAAAGCATAATTTTCATATTGATTGGTGTACTCATTAAGCGATACTACTGTGGATGCTGACTCGGCAGACGCCTCAATTGGCAGTAAGGTAAGCCCTAGGATTAATGCTAATCCTAATAATGTCAATTTCTTTTTCATGGTTCCTCCTAGATTATCTCTATATTATAGAAGCTCGCTTGGAATTAAAGCATCATCAAGTCTAGCAATAAAATAGTTTTGATTAGCTACATTTATTTCATCAGCATAATTTTTAATCTCTGATGAAGTAATTTTCTCAGCAATAAAAGCTCCTTTGTGTAAATTTATTAAATTATAAGCTGAAAGCTTTGCTTTTAATTCTTCTATTTTATTTGTATCATTTAACCTCACGTAATAATCTGCTAAAATTGGATTTACTTTTGTGCTAGAAAAATCAACTGCTAGGTGTTCAATAGCCTCAAGGTTATATATATCTAAAAGATCGCTCACTACTGCATTTGCAGTTGCATATCTTCCAGCTCCTTCTCCATAAAAGCTCACTTCGCTTAGGTTATCTCCTTTTGCCATACCAATATTATAGGCATCAGACACTTGGGCAAAAATGGAGTTTTGTTTTAAAATAACTGGCTCTACAGCAGCCTTATAATTATTGTCCTCATAAGTAGACCTAGCTATTAGTTTTATGTCGCATCCTGCTTTTTTTGCTATATCCATATCCTGCTTTTCAATATGTCTAATTCCATTTATTTGAATCTGCTCAAGTGGAAGATGCTTTTTAAAAATTGTACTAGAAAGCACTGAAATCTTTCTTGCCATATCAGTACCATCGATATCATCTGAAGGGTCTTGCTCAGCATAGCCTTTTTCTTGAGCCTGCTTTAATACATCTGCAAACTCCAGGCCTTCTTTTGACATTTTGCTCAAAATAAAATTGCTAGTTCCATTTAAAATCCCAGAAATCTCATAAAAGTTATTTATTCTCGCATTTTGCTTTAAAGGCTTAATAAGAGGTATTCCTCCACCTACACTTGCTTCATATAAAAGTGCTGCGTTATGGTTTTTAGCTAGAGCTAAGAATTCCTCCATGTGCTTTGCTAGAACTGCTTTATTGGCAGTCACTACATGCTTACCTTGGGATAATGCATACTTTATATATTCATAAGGCTTATCAATTCCACCCATAACCTCTACTACAGTATCAATCTCAGGATCGTTTAATATTTCGTAAGGCTCTAAGGTCAAATTCAGGCCTTGCTCTTCATAAGAGATATATTTGCTTTTATTTCTAACTAGAGCAGCTTTAACTTTTATATCATATTCTTGAAACTTTGTGGTGGATAGAATATCCCATACTCCTCCGCCAACTGTACCTAAACCTAAAATGCCTATCTTCATCTCAAACCTCCTGATCATAGTATTAAATTCTACTTTATACTATACAATATAAACACTATAATTTAAACAAAAAATCCCTTTATAACTATTAAATATTAAATTAATATCTAAAGTTAAAAGGGATTATATTGTAAGTTTTAAAAACAGATTAACCATCTGTATATTCATGTATGAGCGCTAATATTTAGCCGATAGCAAACATCAGCTCGGCTTCTACTGCAACCTTGTCTCCTATTTTAGCTATAGCGCTTCCTATTCCTATAGAAGCCTTTGATTTTATAATCTCAACCTCAAGAGTAAGAACATCTCCAGGTTTTACTTTTGTCTTAAATCTAGCCTTATTTATTCCTGCAAAATAAGCTGTCTTGCCTTTATTTGCCTCTACGCTTAAAATACATACAGCTCCCGTTTGAGCCAGTGCTTCAATTATAAGCACTCCAGGCATTACATGTTCCTGCGGAAAATGGCCTTGAAAATAATATTCTGAAGCCGTAACTGCTTTTAGTCCCACTGCCTTTTTGCCAGATTCGAGTTCTAATATCTTATCCACTAATAAAAATGGATATCTATGTGGGATAATTTCTTGTATTTGATTGCTATCTAACATTATTTACCCTCCCATTTTTTGAAAAGAAGGCTGGCGTTATGGCCTCCAAAGCCTAGAGAGTTAGAAATAGCATATTTTACGTCAACTACTCTTTTTTCTCCTTTTACATAATCTAAATCACATTCTTCATCTGGAGTAACAAGTCCTACAGTAGGATGAACTACGCCTTCCTTAAGGGACATTATACTAGCTATAGCCTCTACAGCTCCTGCTGCTCCAAGCAAATGACCAGTCATTGACTTAGTAGAGTTAATAACCATATCCTTGCTATGCTCACCAAATACACGCTTTATAGCTGCTGTTTCTATTTTATCATTGTAAGGAGTGCTTGTTCCATGAGCGTTTATGTAGATTACTTCTTCCGGCTTAACATTAGCATCTTCTAATGCGTTACTCATAGCTCTAGCTCCACCTTCTCCTGATGGTTCTGGTGATGTAATATGATAAGCGTCACTAGAACAGCCATAACCTACGATTTCTCCATAGATGTCAGCTCCTCTTTCCTGAGCATGCTCTAAAGATTCAAGCACTAGTACTCCAGCTCCTTCACCCATTACAAATCCATCTCTGTCCTTATCAAAAGGAATAGATGCTCTTTTAGGGTCAGTAGATGTACTTAAAGCTGTCATAGATGCAAATCCTGCTATAGCAAGAGGTGTAATTGAAGCTTCAGCTCCACCTGCAAATACTATATCCTGATTTCCTGATTGAATCAGCTTAAATGCTTCGCCAATAGCATTAGTAGCTGAAGCACAGGCTGTTACAACAGAAGTACAAATTCCTTTTAGACCTATCGTAATTGCAACATTTCCAGCTGCCATGTTAGAAATAGCCATAGGAATAAAAAGAGGCGATACTCTATCTGGTCCACTATTTAATAATTTTGTTTGCTCCGCTTCAATAGTAGCTAGGCCACCTATTCCACTTCCAATAACTGCCCCTGCTCTATTTTTATCTATCTTATCCATATCCAGTTTGCTATGAGCCAGTGCTTCTTTAGCCGCTACGATTGCAAACTGCGAAAATCTATCTAAACGCTTTGCTTCTTTTCTTCCTATAAGCTCTGATGGATTAAAGTCTTTAACTTCACCAGCTGTTTTAGCTTTGAAATCAGATGGATCAAAGGCTTTTATTATATCAATTCCACATTTTCCTTCTAATAGAGCATTCCAATAATCATTTAGATTGTTGCCAACTGGATTTATTGTCCCCATACCTGTAATTACAACTCTTTTTTGCATACGTGCCTCCCATATTATAGATTAATACATAACCATTCCGCCATCTACATTGATTACCTGTCCTGTAATATATCCTGTTTCATCATTTGCTAAAAATTTCACTAGATTTGCTACATCTTTAGGTTCGCCTATTTTTCTCATAGGTATCGATGATTTAATGTTATCTTTTATTTCATCTGTAAGCTTATCTGTCATATCGGATTTTATAAATCCAGGAGCTATAGCATTTACTGTAACTGAGTAAGGAGCCATTTCCCTAGCTGCTGACTTTGTTAGTCCAATAACTCCAGCCTTTGATGCTGCATAGTTTGCTTGTCCTACATTTCCAATTAGACCTATTACAGAAGAAATATTTACTATTCTTCCAAATTTTTGCTTCATCATTAATCTGCTTGCATGTCTGATGCAATTAAATGTTCCTTTTAAATTGATATCTATAACCTTGCTAAAATCTTCTTCTGACATTCTAACCAGTAGCTTGTCATTTGTGATTCCTGCATTATTTACTAATAAATCAATTTTTCCAGTCTCAGAAGTTGCAAAATCTATTAGAGCTTTTGCTTCATCAAAATTGCTTATATCTGCTTTAAAAGTATATGCTTTAGTTGTTTTGTTTATTTCTTCTACCATTTGAGCTAGGCTGTCGTTTTCTGTTCTATAGTTTATTACTATTTCAAATCCGTCCTTAGCTAGCTCCAAAGCTATTTGCTTACCCAATCCCTTGGTCGCTCCAGTTATCACTGCTGTTTTTGCCATAGCCAAGTTCCTCCAATCTATTTATAGTTTCCTCAAAGGAAATCATATTTTCAATATTAAAAGTATTTACATCCTTGTTTATTTTCTTAATAAACCCACTTAAGGTTTTGCCTGGTCCTATTTCTACAAAGGTGTCAATTCCATTATCAATCATCATTTTTATTGAGTCTTCCCAGTGTACTGAGCTCATTACTTGCCTTACGAGAATATCCTTGATTTGACTTTCATGGTTTATAATGCTAGCATCCACATTTGTAACTACAGGAATCTCCATAGGTCTGATATTTATATTTTCAAGCTCTCCTGAAAGCTGAAAAGCTGCACTTTCAAGCATAGACGTGTGAAAAGGTGCACTTACCTTCAGTCTCATCGCTCTCTTTGCTCCATGGGCTTTAGCAATCTCACAGGCTTTTTCAACTGCTTCAATTTCTCCACCAATTACAGTTTGTCCAGGGCAATTAAAGTTACTAGGCTCCACGATTCCAAACGAAGCTGCCTCTTTGCATACCTCTATAGTCTGCTCTTTAGTAAGTCCCATTATCGCAGCCATAGTTCCTACTCCAGGAGGCACTGCCTCTTGCATATACTTTCCTCTTTTTTGAACTAGCTTAACTGCATCTTTAAAATCTAAGCTATTTGCACAGACATGAGCGCTATACTCACCTAAACTAAGTCCTGCTACCATATCAGGAAAATCTATTTTTTCTTTCACCGCTTCTAGTATAGCTGAGGTAACTGTTAGGATAGCTGGTTGAGTAATTTCCGTCATAGAAAGTTCCTCTTCTGATCCGCTAAAGCATATCTCGCTTAAACCAAAGCCCAGTGCTTCATCTGCTAGTTTAAATATATTTCTTGAGGATTCAAAGTTATCGAAGAAATCCTTACCCATACCTGTATACTGAGCACCTTGGCCAGCAAATACAAATGCTATCTTATTCATATTATCCTCCTATAAAAGTCCTAATTTCTTTCCGGTTTTACCGTATAGCTCTTTTGATTCATCCATAATCTCTAGAATAATTTCTTTTGCAGTTTGCTCTTTCTTAATAAGTCCAGCTACCTGCCCAGCCATAATAGAGCCTTGCTCCATATCTCCCTCTATAGCCGCTTTATATAAAGCTCCTGCTCCTAATTCTTCTAAAACAGCAGGATCCACATTTTCTTTTTCTAATGTTTTAAACTTTCTTGTAAGTTTGTTTTTCAGCACTCTAACTGGATGTCCTGTACTTCTTCCAGTAACTTCCGTATCAGTATCCTTTGAATCCAAAATTCTCATTTTATAATTTTCATGAACATTGCATTCTTTTGCAACTAAGAATCTTGTCCCTATTTGAAGGGCTGAAGCTCCTAGCATAAATGCTGCTAACGCACCTCTGCCATCAGCTATTCCCCCTGCTGCTATTACAGGTATACTTACTGCATCAACCACCTGTGGCATAAGAGCCATTGTATTAATTTCACCTACGTGTCCTCCAGCTTCTCCACCTTCAGCTACAAGGGCATCTACCCCTATTCTTTCCATTCTTTTTGCAAGTGCAACTGATGGAACAACTGGGATTATAGTTATCCCTGCTTTTTTCCACATCTCTACATATTTGCCAGGATTTCCTGCACCTGTAATTACTACTTTTACTCCTTCTTCACAAACTGCCTGAGCAATTTCTTCTACAAATGGACTAAGTAGCATTACATTTACTGCAAAAGGTTTATCTGTTGCTTCCTTTACTTTTCTAATTTGATCTACTACCCAATCCTTAGGAGCATTTCCAGCTGCAATAACGCCTAAACCTCCAGCTTCTGATACAGCAGAGCATAAACTCCAATCTGAAATCCAAGCCATTCCACCTTGAATTATCGGATACTGTATACCAAGCAATTCACAAATCTCAGTTTTTATCATATTCCCTCCTAGAAATATGGCCTAGATTCAATATAAATTTTCTAAAGACTCTCTAGGTATAGAGAGTCTTTTAGTAGGCCTATTTTTGTGAGTCGATGTATTTTACAATGTCATCAACAGTTTTGATTTTAGCTGTTTCTTCATCAGCAATTTCAATTGAAAACTCGTCTTCTAAAGCCATTACTATTTCTACTACATCTAGTGAATCTGCTCCAAGATCTTCTTGAAGTGAGTTAGCAAGCTGAATTTCGTCTACAGATACCTCTAATTGTTTTGATAAAATTTCCTTTACTTTTTCAAATGTCATTTTAAATTCCTCCATTTTTTTAATTTATATAGCAAGTCCTAATATTTTAACCTTGCCAATTTATCAGTACGCTTCCCCAAGTGAGGCCGCCACCAAAACCAACTAATATTATTTTCTGTCCTTTTTTCAGCATTCCTTTTCTGTTCATCTCATCTAGAGCGAGAGGAATAGTTGCTGAGGAAGTATTTCCATATTCATCTAGGTTCATATAAAACTTCTCTATCGGTATATTCATTTTTTGCGCTACAGATTCTGTGATTCTGTAATTCGCTTGATGTGGTACTATATAATCTATATCTTCAAGACTCATATTTGCTTCTTCAAGTACTGCATTTATACATTTTGGCATAATTTGAACTGCAAACTTAAATATCTCTCTGCCATTCATGCTAATAACGCTGTTTTTATTTTCTGACTTAGCTATTAGGTTGTTTACTTGAAGTGCAGGCAGTACTAGATTGCCTTTTACATCTCCACTGCTTCCTGAAAAACTAGCTTTAATTCCATATTCTTCGTTTTTAGCTAATATAGCCGCCCCTGCTCCATCTGCAAATATAACGCAGGTGTTTCTGTCTTCCCAGTCTAGAGCTTTTGAAAGAACTTCTGAGCCTATTACTAAAGCATATTTCATATTGCTTCCTTGCAAGAATTTATCTGCTATTTGAAGACCATAAACAAAACCACTACAAGCCGCTGATATATCAAAGCTAGTTGCGTTAACTGCACCTATAGCTGATTGAACTATGCAAGCTACTGATGGAGTAAAAGTGTCTGGTGTAATAGTTCCAAGTATTACAAGTCCTATATCTTCTGGATTAATTTTTGCCATCTCTATAGCTCTTTGAGCTGCTTTTATTGCTAGCTGAGAAGTATCTTCTCCTTTTGAAAGTCTTCTGGCTTTTATACCAGTCCTTTCAGTTATCCACTCATCACTTGTATCTACAAACTGGCTTATATAATTATTGTCAATTATATTTTCAGGAATATAGCTTCCTGTTCCTATAATGGAAGTATAGCTCATATACTCCCCCTTTCCTTCTAATCAGAACTGTTCATATAATTACTTTGAAAAAACTCTTTTAATTTTTCTAAGGAACCAAGAAGTGCTTTATCTTCTTCCAAATTCAAATCGATAAGCATTTTTGCTACCATTTCCATATGAAAATCTTCATGGATTTTGTAAGCTTCTTGACCTTTATCCGTGAGTTTAATTAGCACTATTCTTCTATCTTTCTCATCTTGCAGTCTTTGTACATAACCTTTTTTTACTAATCTATTTACTGATGTTGTAAGAGTTCCAAGCGTAATCTTCAAGATTTCAGCTGTTTCAGACATAGTCTTAACATCTTCATAGCCTATGGCTTCAAGAGTATGCATTTCATTCATAGATAAGTCTATTATTCCTCTATCCTTTAGAGCTTGTTCTTCTATATCTAAGATATTCTTGAACAAATCTACCAGTATATCATTAATTAATTTCATTGGGTTTGACATGATTTCACCATCCTAATAAATTGTTATATACATATCTTACCCATAGAAACGCAATTTTGGAACTCTATATTGAAAATTCTCCGATATTTCTATACTTATTAAGTCTTTTCTCTAATAAAGTATCTCTTTGAATACCTTCAATTTTAGAAAGCCCCATTAACAATTTTGACCTAATAAGCTCTGCAGTTTTTGAAGGATTATCATGAGCTCCTTTTCCAGGCTCTTTGATTATTTTATCTACAATTCCAAACTGCTTTAAGTCTTCTGCTGTCAGCTTCATCATTGAAGCCGCTTCACTGCTTCTAGAAGAATCCTTCCAAAGAATACTTGCAAACCCTTCTGGCGATAAGACTGAGTATATAGCATTTTCTAACATCCAAATTTCATCTGTAACTCCAAGGGCAAGAGCTCCTCCGCTTCCACCTTCACCTATAACTATAGATATAGTAGGAACCTTTAGCCCAGCCATTTCTATCAAGCAAGTTGCAATAGCTTCACCTTGGCCTCTTTCTTCTGCTCCTAGTCCACAGTAGGCTCCAGGAGTATCTATAAAGGTTACGATGCTTCTACCAAATTTTTCTGCTTGCTTCATGAGTCTAAGAGCTTTTCTATATCCTTCAGGACTTGGCATACCAAAATTCCTATAAATATTTTCTTTTGTATCCCTACCTTTTTGATGACCTATTACTGTTACACTTTTGCCATTTAGAGAAGCTATTCCCCCAACTATTGCTGGATCGTCCTTAAAGCATCTATCTCCATGTAGTTCTATAAAATCGTCAAATATATGCTTTATGTAATCTAAGGTAGTAGGCCTTTTTTTATGCCTAGCTAGATTAACTCTATCCATTGCTGATTTCATTAAGCCTCTTTCCTTTCTTTATGAAAGAAGATCAGTTTCGAAAGTACAGTTTTAAGATCTTTTCTTTCTACTATTTTATCTACAAAGCCTTTTTCTTTTAAGAATTCTGCACTTTGAAATCCTTCTGGAAGTCTTTGCCTGATAGTCTGTTCTATAACTCTAGGACCTGCAAATCCAATAAGCGCTTTAGGCTCTGCTAAAATAATATCTCCTAGCATTGCAAAGCTCGCTGTTACTCCTCCAGTTGTCGGATGAGTAAGTACAGTTATATATAGTAGTCCTTCTTCTTTATGTCTGCCAAGAGCTGCACTTGTTTTAGCCATTTGCATAAGTGAAAAAATACTCTCTTGCATTCTTGCTCCACCTGAGGCACAAAATATAACTAGTGGATATCTTAGCTCAATAGATTTTTCAACTGCTCTAGTTATTTTCTCTCCTACAGCACTTCCCATGCTTCCCATCATATATCTTGAATCCATAACAGCTAAAACCACATCTTCAGTGTTAATCTTTGCTATGCCAGTTATCACAGCTTCCTTTAATCCAGTTTTTAGAGTTGATGTCTTGGTCTTTCTTTCATAATCCGGAAAATCTATTGGATTTAAGCTTTGAATATTCTCATCTAACTCTATGAAGCTCTCATTATCCGTTATAAGCTCAATTCTGTCCCAAGCACTAAGCGGCATATGGTATCCACATGATGGACATACCTGCTTTGTCTCTTCTAAATCATTGGCATATATATTGGATTTACATGAACCGCATTTTATCCACATTCCTTCTGGAATATTCATAACTGCATCTTTTTTTAACTTTGCATATTGTGTTTTTTTAAAGAGTTGTTCAAAAATGTTAATCAACCCCCATGCTATTTTCTATAAAACCAGTATCATACAATCCTGATTTGTAAACATTGTTTTCCATTATCTGAAAATGATAATCTACATTTGTAATAACTCCATCAACAACAAACTCGCCTAAAGCTCTTTTCATTTTCATGATTGCTTCATCTCTTGTAGTTGCGTACACTATTAGCTTTGCCAGCATTGAATCATAGTGTGGAGGCACGCTATAGCCTTGATATAAAAATGAATCCACTCTTACGCCATTTCCACCTGGTATATGAAGGCTGTTTATCTTTCCTGGCGAAGGTCTAAATCCATTGGAAGCATCCTCTGCATTTATTCTGCATTCTATCGCATGACCTAATATCTTTACATCAGCTTGAGCATACTGCATTTTATGTCCTGCTGCAATTAATACCTGCTGTCTTACTATATCTATACCAGTTACCATTTCAGTAACAGGATGTTCAACTTGAATTCTAGTATTCATCTCCATAAAATAGTAATTTCCATCCTTGTCTAGAAGAAATTCTATAGTTCCTGCATTTTCATATCCTACAGCTTTTGCTGCAGCTACAGCATCATTTCCTATAGCTTCTCTAAGCTCGTCACTTATTACTATACAAGGTGCTTCTTCTACCATCTTTTGATTCTTTCTTTGGACTGAGCAATCTCTTTCACCTAGATGAATTACATTCCCAAATTTATCTGCTAGAAGCTGAACTTCCACGTGCTTTGGATTTACAATTACCTTTTCTATATAAAGGCCATCATCTCCAAAAGCATTTTTCGCTTCAGTTGCTGCATTTTTAAATGCATTTTCAAAGTCTTTTTCTGAAGTAGCCATTCTCATGCCCTTGCCGCCACCACCAGCAGCAGCTTTTATCATAACAGGGTATCCAATATCATTTGCTATTTTATGACCCTCACTTATATCCTTAACAATTCCATCTGAGCCTGGGATTACTGGAATTTTTTGAGCTTTCATCATTTCTTTAGCTCTAGATTTGTCTCCCATTTTATTTATGATTTGCCAAGATGGTCCTATAAAGGTCAAATTGCATTCCTCACACATCTTTGCAAACTTTGCATTTTCTGATAAAAATCCAAATCCTGGGTGAATAGCTTGAGCTCCAGTAGTCAGAGCAGCACTTAATATATTCATGCTGTTTAAGTAGCTATCCTTAGATTTCGCTGGACCAATACATACAGCTTCATCTGCTAGCTGAACATGAAGGCTATCTTTATCTGCTTCAGAATATACTGCTACACTGGCGATTCCCATTTCTCTAAGTGTCCTGATTACTCTTACGGCAATCTCTCCTCTGTTAGCTATGAGCACTTTAGTAAACATAATTCTAAACTCCCTCTATGAGAAATAGCGGCTGCCCAAACTCAACTGCTGATTCGTTTGCTACTAATATCTCAACTATTTTTCCATCTAGCTCAGCTTCTATCTCGTTCATCATCTTCATAGCTTCAATGATACATAGAACATCGCCTTTTTTAACTGTATCTCCTACTTTGACATAGGCTGGTGAGTCTGGCGATGGACTACTGTAAAAAGTTCCTACGATTGGTGATTTTACTTCTTTGCCGTTAAGAGCTTTAGTTACTTTCGCTTCCGGCTTTGATTCTATATGTATCTGTACTTGTTCCTTTGTTTCTTCAACGGCTGGCGTTGATGTCATCTGAACAAATGCGCCTTGCTTTTTAAGCTTTATTTCCATTCCGGGAATCTTAAGCTCTATATCGCTAAGTCCAGCGCTATTCATTAACATAGCCAATTCTTTTATCTCGTTTATTTGCATAATTCCTCCAAAATATATAGTTTGATTATGAAATAGTTTGATTATCAAATCATTTTATATTCAAACTATATAACATTAGATATCCTTTGTCAAATATTTTTTTATTATAAAAAATCGCAAGAAAAAAAGCACCAAGGTTGTGAGCTAACATCAACCCTAATGCTTTTAAGTATGTATGAGTAAAAACTCATGCGCTAGGAAAATCCTAACGAATAAACAGATTATACCAAATCTAATCAAAGAGTACAATATTATTTTTACAAATAAATTAAATTTTTATGGAAAATTCACTCAATTCAACTTTTATTGACATAAATTAAGTCCTATGGATATCATCAGAAGTTTATTTTACATCATTATGAGCTTTTGATTCCTATAAAAAATACAACCTACTTAGTTTTAATTACCTCTATGTCGTTTGTATAAAGGTCTATCATCATAAAGGAATTTCTAAGCAAATCTCCTCTGTTTAAAAGTAATTTTATTACCTCACTCACTTGAATCGAAGCTACAAGTGCTGGCGTAAACGATGGATTTCCTAGCTCTTTTTCTATGCCCCTTTTAATATCCTTAGGATATAGTATGTCTAAAGTAGTGTCGTTTGGATAAATTGTTGCAACCTGACCGTACCACCCAGCAATTGCTCCATGAACTAGAGGAAGGTTTAGCTCTGTACAGACCTTGGCTATATATTTCCTCAAATCAATGGAGTCAAGAGCATCCACTATTACATCGTGATTTGCAATTATTTTCATCGCATTTGAAGAGTCTACAAATTCGTAGACTGGAATAACCTTAGTTAGAGGATTGATTCCCTTTACTCTTTTTTCAGCTTCTAGCGCTTTCGAGCTTCCTAAGTTGTTCATTGAACTAAAAAGCTGTCTATTTAAATTTGTTTCATCAAAAACATCTCCATCCACTAAAGTTAGGCTTCCGACCCCAATTCTAGAAAGCATTTCTACAATATAGCCTCCAAGACCTCCTAGGCCTAATACGCAGACCTTTTTCTGAGACAAAAGTATAATTTCATCATCTGACATTAGATTTTTATTTCGCGAATATCTTAGCATTTCTCCCTCCTAAAAACTGACTATTTTAATGATAAAGGCTCTATTTCATCTCCTAAATGTATATCTCCTCCCACTATAACTCTAGCAAATAAAGCCTGAGTATATAAAGGACATCGTTTATTTTCCTTTCTAATAAGGCAGTCTTCAAAGCATTCTTTTCCTATCTGAGTTATTTCTAAAACAGCATCTGCTATTTTAAGCTGCTGAGAAACCTTTAGGCTCATTGTTTCCAGATTATTAAACCTTATATTTTCAGAGAATCGATTTACGCATAGGCCCATTTTATAATCCTGCAAACTAGATTTTGTACTTTGGCTGAGTAGACTTATCTGTCTTAACGTTCTTCCTGCATGGATATCGTCCACTATCCCACAATCGCTTGATAGCTTTAGAGTTTTTACTGATTCACGTGGCAAGTCCTTGGATTTCTTTATCATAAGCTTTGTAATTAGACCTGATTCAGCTTTTATCTTTTGGCAAATGAATAGTTTTGGAGCTCTTTCATTTTGATTCTCTGGATTTATAAAAATAACTTTATATGCCTTAGGGTTTAAGTTTTTCATAAATTCTCTTACAGCATTAAATTCCTGAAAATCATCATGTCCTACATAGGAAGCTATAGCTAAAACTCCTTCTGGTTTTAAAAGAGCTAAAGCCTTATTAAGTGCTTTAATAGTAATATCTGCTTTTGTGTAGGTCTCATGGCTTCCACCAGGAAGATAGCCTAGATTAAAAATAGCAGCTGAAATAGTACCCTTTACGTGCATATTTAGATTTTCGTGAGAATCTAAAATAAAATCAATCTGAGGATATTTGCTTTGCAGTCTCTCTTTACAAGCCTCTACTGCATCCGAGTCTATATCAAAAGCATAAACTCTGCCTTGCTCACCTACTATTTGAGCTAAAAATTCTGCATCATTGCCATTTCCAAGAGTGGCATCGACTACTTTGTCTCCTGATTTTATATATTCTTTAAGTATATATTTTGAAAGCTCAGTTATTTGTGTTATTATCATTTTTTATCCCTTCATTATTTAATTCATGACCTTCATTTTTAAGGTGTCTATAATTTGCTCAAACTCACTTTCTTCCTTACCAAAATGCTCTAATATGCCTTTCCAGTCAAAGCCCTGAATCTCTCTATTATGAAATATTGAATTTATATAGTTTGATAAGGCTATAAGATAAACTAGGTCTTTATTTGTGACATTTTTATTATATGGATCGTTGTGATACAAAGCACATTCAACTAAATCAGAAGGCATCCCCCATAAATTAAGTATGGCGGCTCCTAGCTTCTCATGTGAAATTTCTTTAGCCTTGAGAAGGCTAGAGTATTCAAAATGCATTAGCTGACCTATATCAAACAAAAGAGCTATAAGCTTGTACTCCTGGGAAATAGCTTTATCAAATAGATATTTATAAAGCCTAATGATTATTTCCTTATTATTCATCATATAAGGCCAAAAGATTTGTAAATCGGAACCTTCAACCATGTTTAAAACTAAATTTTTATCATTTAGATAATCCTCTAGGATTTTATTGATTTGGTCTTTAGTGAGATTTTTTATGGCTCTTGATAATGTTGATGGCTTTAATACAGCGTTTAGAGAATTAGCAATATGAATAAATCTAAGTGCAAGCGCAGGGTCATTGCAAAGTATTGAATATAGCTTTTCATCATCCTCGTCAAATGGATAACCTGATTTTATCAGCTTAAGTGTATTTGGATGAATAGGTAATATATCAATACTCCCAACGACTTCCATTATGTCTTCATTAATAGCTATAGTTCTTGCACTTTTTAGCTTATTTAGAAGCGATATGAGCTTATCGTTGTCCCACGGCTTGTACATATATGAATGGGCTATAGAATTTTTAATAATATTAAAAATAAAATTACCATCCACATGACCGCTTAATACAATTCTAGATGTAGTTGGAAAATTTTCCTTAATGTAAGTTAGAAGCTTTATACCATCCATATCTGGCATCTTTATATCGCAAAGTATGATGTCATAGGGAGTATCATTAAATGCTTTAATCGCTTCAAATGCAGAGGCTAAATAATCCATTTCCAAATCAATCTCAAATGTCATCCGTCTAATTGCCCTTAAAATTTCTTTTTCATCATCTACTACTAGTATTCTAACTTTGCTTTTCACATTAAGACCCCCTAACAATTGGAATCATATAGCCTATTTAGGCAGTTTTATAGTAAACTTACTTCCCTTATTAGGAGTACTTTCCACTATTAAGTCACCTTTATGCTTATTTTTTATAATTTCGTAGGATATACTAAGACCTAGCCCAGTACCTTGCCCTACAGGCTTAGTAGTAAAAAATGGATTAAATATTTCTGATACTATTTCCTCTTTTATGCCTATCCCTGTATCTTCTATGCTACAACATACGAAGTCCTCTTCCTCAAATGTAGTTATTATTATATCTCCTTGAGTATCAGGACTTTTTTCTTTAATAGCATGCACCGCATTAACTATGAGATTTAATAATACTTGGTTTATTTCAACAGGAATTACTTTTATACTAGAAATTTTTCCCAATTTTTTTATTACATTCGCATAGTATTTTATTTCATTATTTGCAACAAGCAAAGTACTTTCTATACCTTCATTTAAATCATAGTCCTCAATAGTATCTGACTCATCTGATCTTGAAAACAATCTTAGTCCAGTTATTATTTTGTGAATTCTATCAAGTCCATGTTTAGAATCATGAATCAAATCAGGCATATCCTCTTTTATTAGATTAAGCCTTCTAATAAGAGTGCTGTTACTTGCTCCTTCATTTGAGTCAGCTCCATTATCCTTTATTAAATTCTTATCGTTGCAAGAGCATTTTAGAAATTTTTCAATCGCAGAGTCATATATTTCTATATATTTCTTCAATGTATCAAAATTGCTCATTACGTAACCTAAAGGATTGTTAATTTCATGGGCTATTCCTGCTGCTAGCTGACCTATTCCAGCCATTTTTTCTTGATGAATCATTTGATTTTGAATTTCCTTTAATTGAACTAAGGCATCCTTAAGTTCTTTATTTCTATCTTCTAATTTTTTTTCATAAATTCTTCTATTGCTTATATCCTTTACAGCAATCAAAACAATTTCTTCGTTATTTAGAAGAGTATTTGTCACTGTCATTTCTCCTAATATAAGTGCATTATCCTTGGTCTTTAGGTTCACTTCAAAGGTCATATTTTTTTTATGAGAGTTATCGTTTATTTCATTTATAATATCCTCGTAAATATTACCCTCTATAAGGTCGTGCAAAGTTAAAGAGCTAAACTCCGATTGCGAGTAGCCTAGGATATTACATGCGTGCTCGTTTACCATCAAGAAATAAGGATTCACTTTATTATCCTCAAGCTTGTGAATAAATATTGCTGAATTAATATTGTGAAATAACTGCCTGAACCTTTTCTCGCTTTCAATTATCGCTTCTTTATCCTTAAAGCTATCTATGCTGTTCCCAACTAATCTAGCAACCAAGGTTAAAATTTTATTGATTTCGTTGTTCATCTCACAGCTTTGTGATATATTGTCAGCACCAATAAAGCCAACAATTTCATTTTGACTTTTTATTGGAAAAACAAAAAGTGAAGTGATATTGTAAAGATTTAGTATATTAATATCGTTTAAGCTGCAATCATAATCTTTGCAGTCTCTCATAATCCATACCTTTTCATGTGCATTTATCTCTTTAATCCACCACGTATAGTCTTCAAAATTTAGCTGCTTTCTTTTTTCCATGAGAGAATCTATTTCTTTATTGCACCACTCATAGGTGTTGTCTATAATAGTATTTTCTTTTAGTAGCTCAAATACATATACTCTATCAGCTCCTGTAAGCATGCCTACATCTCTTAAGGCTTCATTTACAGCTTTATCCTTGTCATAGTTCCCTAAAAACCTGCTGGAAATCTTGCTAATCATGCTATTAGTTTTATTTACACTTTTCATATACTCTTCAGCTAGATACTGATCAGTATAGTCTTCAAATCTAACCATCAGCCTAGTTTCATCCATTTGAAGTTTATAAATTTCAATTTTTATATAAAATACAGTTCTTTGACCATTTATTGCTGTTATGTATGAATATCTCTGTCTCATTGAATTGGATAAAGCTCCTATACCCTGTTCAAGCAAAAGATTGATTTGCTTCTCGCATATTTCGCAATCATAATCCTCTTTTGAGCATCCATTAATTCTTGAAATCAATGCCTCTCCAGCTGGATTTATATATTCAATTTCCCCATTTTTGAGCATAAGCAGACATACATCTAAATTAAGTACTATGTCCTTGTACTTCACAAAATCATCACCTGAATTATTTTTGCTTATTATATTATCAAGAAAGCTCATGGAATGCTCCCCCTCTCATAACTATTAATAAAATACCCCTTTAACTATAAATTATACAATAATAGCAAAAAAGAAGCTCTCGAAAAATATATTATTCGTGAACTTCTTTAAGTATTTTTTATTCAGATGCTTCAGTAGAGTTTAGCATCTTGCAATTGCCTTCAAAGAAAGCATCTTCATCAATCACTAGGGTTTTTACCGTTATATCTCCTTTTACTTTTCCATTTGATGTTATTCTTACAAAGCTTTGAGCTTCTATATTTCCTGTCACCTTACCCGATACTATAAGACTGCTTGTAACAATATCGGCTTCAACTAAAGCATTTTCTCCTATAAATAGATGTCCTTCGACATTAACTTTCCCTTTTAGCTGGCCATCTAGCCTTATAGAGCCTTTCGCATTTAAATCTCCTACAAAGCTAGTATTCAAGCCTATCAAGGTATCAAATTTATCAAAATCAGTATCTATTTTGGTTTCCTTTTTATTAAACATAGATTCCCCCTACTTAACTAGAATTTTTTGTGGATCAATTGGTGTACCATTTTCTCTGATTTCAAAGTGAAGATGAGGCCCTGTGCTCCTGCCAGTGCTTCCCATTTTTCCAATTAAGTCACCCTTTTTAACTTGGTCACCAGCTTTCACTAGCTGCTCGCTAAGATGAGCATACACGGTACTATAACCATTTCCGTGCGAAATAAGTATCATTTTTCCATATGTACCATTGATTTCAGAAAATAGCACTATTCCTGTTGCTGATGCATATATGTTTGTTCCCGTATTATTCGCTAAATCTATTCCGCTATGAAACTCAATTTTTTTTGTTACTGGATGAGTCCTGTCTCCAAAAGGAGAAGTAAGTCTTCCTTCTGTAGGCATGCTATTTGGAATTTTTTCCAGCTTTGTTATTTTGCCTTGTATATTATCAAATAGCTCATCTATATTTTTTTCTTGAGAGCTAAGCAGCTCATCTACAAATCTAATGTCAGCCTCATCCACTTCAGGCATATAAAAATCTCTATCGGCTGATCTAGATACTACGCTCATGCTTTCTGCTTCAGCAGCTTTAGGATCTATAGCTTTTGTAATCTGATTTTCAAGCTCCTTAAGCTTTGCAATACGGCTTTCTATTTCTTGTGATTTCGATGCAAAATAATCAATTTTAACCTTTTGAGCTGTATTTTCTTTTTTTAAGGTAATCAATTGTCTGTTCAAATTTTGATAATCTTGATTGACATAAAAATACCTTGTAGAAAAAAAAGTAAGCATGCTAGTTAACATTATCAAAGCTAAAACAGCCGCTGCTATAATTTTATATGAAAATGCGTATTGTCTTATTTTACTTGTACTATTGGGTATCATCATTAATGTCAATTTCTGAGTTTTCTTCTTTGTATGAAGATATGATTTTTTCATTAAAGATTTTTTCCCTCCTTTATAAATCTTTTGCCCTAGATTATATATAATAATATATTTTAAAAAAAAATACAAATTTTTGAAGTTAAAGCAAAAACATCTGCAGTAAGTTATGCACTACAGATGTTAGAAGTTTAAGTCAGTTATTTGTTTTTATATTTTAAAGCTACTATAGTTATATCATCTTGAAGCTCTTCATCTGGCATAATATATTCTCCATAAACCGTGCACGTCAAGTCTTTTACGGAAGGATTCTTACTATAGCTGTATATCATATTTGCCAAGGCTCTATTTAGATTGACGCTCGGAGTCTGCTTACCTTGATACAGTCCGTCTGTATGAAGCAATATGCAATCCTCATCTTCTAAAACAACTGTTTCCTCAGTATAGGTTGTATCATCCATAAATCCTATAAAGTGTCCGTTACAGTCCAGTCTCCTGCCTTTATTTATATCTAAAGAAAGTAGTGCTGGATGAGGATGTCCTGCATTTGAATAGGTAAGCTCATTACCATTTATTTTCCCTATAAATGCGGAGAAGAATACTAGCTCTGTATCTATTTTAAGCTCATGATAAGCTTTATTTATCTTTTCTAGTACATCTTTAGGCTGGCTTTCTTGCCTTATTATATTATTGAACATTTTTCTGACCATAAAGGACATCATGGCAGCTGCTGCTCCATGCCCTTTAATATCAGCTATTATAAACCACCTATTTCCACCTGTCTCTACTAGCTCAAAGAAATCTCCACTTAAATGCTCACAGGCTTTAAAATATACATATAGGTCTAAGCCTGGATAAAGCTTATCCTCATACATAGACATTAATGCCTTTTGGAAAGCTCCTGCCATTTTCATCTCGTTATTAATATTTCTACTAACCATCTTAAGCTGTCTATTTTGCTCATGATATTTAAGAGTATTGTTTACTTTTAATGGTATTATTACTTCCATCTGCTCAGGAGTTAACGGCTTCGTAAAATAATCTACTGCACCCATTTCTAAGGTCTGCTTTATGCTATCCATATCAGTCACTGACGAATTAACTATTATTGGAATATCTGAATAAAGGGAGTTATTTTTGAGCTCTTTAAGCACCTCATAACCATTTTTATTTGGCATCATTAAATCCAATATAACCAAATCTACCTCGTTGGTTTTTACAATCTCTATTGCTTCTATTCCATCTTCAGCTTGAAGATATCTTGCATTATCTATTTTTGTTTCCAGAACTTCCAGCATTAGCTTTCTATTAAATAGAGTGTCATCAACGACAAGAATTGTATACATAAAATATGTACCTCCCATAAAAGCAAAATGAATTAATAATCTTATTAATTCATTTTACCACACCTATTAAAAAATAATAGAAAAAATTATATAGAATTTCCTATTCGAATGGTTCTATTCTATCACAAAGCTTCTTTAAAAGTTCTTTTTCATGACTGATAACAACAAGGCCTATATTCATAGCTATAGATATCTCAAGTAAGGATTCCCAAATTTTAGCTTGTGTGATTCCATCTAGCATAGTTGTCATTTCATCAGCAATTATGAATTTTGTTTCAGGAGATAATGCTCTTGCAACACAAAAGCGTTGGAGCTCTCCTCCTGAAAGCTCGATAGGCCATCTATCCATCCAGTCAGCTTCTATTCCTAGCATATCTAGAATATCCTCACTTGGTGTATATGCCTCTTCTAAAATCCTTTTCATCTTCCATCTAGGATTTACTGATTTTTCAGGATGCTGAAAAATCATTTGAATAGGATTGTAGTCTTTTAAAGTAATTTCATTTGAATCAAGAAGTAAGCTTCCTTCAATTGGCTTATAATAACTGCAAAGGACTTTTCCAAAAGTAGTTTTGCCACATCCGCTGTATCCTGATATCCCTACAATTTCACCTGATTCTATTTCAAAATCTTTATTTCTAAATATCCATTCGTCTTTTCTATATCCAAAGCCTAGATTCTTTGCTTTAAGTTGCATTGTTGCACCTCACCATACCATTTCTAATTTCTCTCATTTTAGGTCTTTCATCTTTACATATACTACAGGTATTTTCACATCTAGGAGAATATAAACATCCTGAAGGCAGTTTATTTGCCATTGGCTGACTTCCTTCAGTGACCTTAAAGCCATTTTGAGGCAGAGATTTCCATAGTGCTTTTGTATATGGATGTCTAAGATTTTCTCCTTCACCTTCAAAATCCGAAACAAGAGCTACTTCAAGAGTACTCCCTGCATAAAAAACAGCTATTTTATCTGCAATATCAAGCGCAGAGTGTATGTCATGAGTTATCATAATTACGCCTTTCCCTTGATTTGCTAGTTCCTTTATTTGATTTTTAGTTTCCTCAAGTGCCTCAGGATGAAGCCCTGGTGTTGGTTCATCAGCAATAATCAGATTCGCCTCTGGTCGTATTGAGGTGGATATCAAAACCCTTCTGAGCATTCCTCCAGAGAGCTCAAAAGGATATTTAACTTCATCTTTAGTTTTTAGCCCATATCTTGAAAACAGCTTTTTCTGATTTTTAGATGCATCTTTTTTGTCCATACCTATCTGAACTTGCTTACCAACCTTCATAAGAGGATCCAGATAATTTACTGATTGAGGAATAAATGTTATCTCTCTTCCTCTAAGCTGTTTTTTTCTTTTATCATTAAGCAGTTCTCCATTATATAATATATTTCCGCTTACAACTGCATTGCTTGGCAATATACCTAAAATAGCATGAGCAAGTAAGCTTTTTCCTGAGCCACTTGAACCAACTACAGCTACTATTTCACCTTTTTTCACTGTAAGATTTAAATCGTGGATTACATTTAGCTCAACTTGCTTTAAATTTTTGACATATTGATTAAAGGAAACACTTAGTCCACTTACATCAAGTAAAACAGATTCAGAATATTCTATTTTCATTTCATCAATTTTTATTTCATCTATATTCTTATCCATATTATTATTTTCTTTGTTATTGTCTTTAGTTTTATTAAAAAGGTTCATAAGCTCTCCCCTATTCATGAGCACTACTAGGATCATACAGCATTTTTAAATTTTCACCTATCACATCAAAAAGCTTTACAACTATAATCAATGCTAACCCAGGAAAAAATGCAAGCCACCACATACCTGTAGATAAATACATCATTGATTCAGATAATATTATTCCAATCGCTGGCTTATGTGGAGATAGCCCAAAGCCTAAAAAAGTAATAGCAGCTTCGTGTAAGATTGCATGAGGAAATAATAATAAATAGCCTATTAATAGCTGAGGAACTATATGAGGCAATATGTGCTTTGTAGCTACATACCAGCTTGTTTTTCCCATATGCCTAGAAATTTTGACATAATCAGCGGTCTTTATTTGTAATATCTCAGCTCTTACTATTCTTGTAAGAGTTGGCCAGTGAGTTACTGCTACTCCAACAACTACGCCTTTTACTCCTCCGCCAAGGGCAAATGATATTAGAATTAGAAAAACAATGTGAGGCATTCCTAAAAATAAATCTATAAACCAGCTAACTACTAAATCGCATTTATCGTTAATGCTTGCAATAAGACCCAATATTGTTGCTAAAACTACGCTTATTGTTGCAGCTAATGCTCCTACAGCAACACTGAGCCTAAGTCCCTTAATAGTTCTTGTGAACATATCTCTTCCTAACCAATCAGTACCGAAAATATTATCAAATGATGGTGCGAGATTTTTAGCATTTAAATTAGTTGCAATATTTGAGTCTGGCAGTGCATAGCTAGCAATTAATACACTAAGTAATATCAATATTGACAGTCCAATTACTCCAAAAGTATACTGCCTTCTATTAATAGTGAATTTTTGTTTTTGCTTTTTTTTGTTTGCTGTATTTATTGCATAATCACTCATGATGCACTAATCCCCCTCATTCTTGGATCTACAACCTTGTACAAAATATCTGCTATTAGGTTGCCACTAAATACAAATATTGCTGAAAACAGCACTATTCCTAAAAGCAGAGGTACATCCCCTCTTAGTCCTGCTTCTGTTATGGCTGAACCTAATCCTGGATAGGAAAATATTTTTTCTGCCAGTATAGAGCCTCCAAATAGCTCTCCAAAATAAGCAAACTGAAGTGTAATAGCAGGAAGAGCAGTATTTCTTATACCGTGATTTTTTACAATTTCCCAGTCGCTTTCTCCTCTGGCTTTTGCAAATAAAACATAGTCGCTGTTTAGAACTTCTATTAGCTTTGTTCTAGTATGCATTGCCATATTTGCCACTCCTAAAATACTAAGTGTGAGAGCCGGAAGTATAAAGTGCATGAACTTGTCAGCAAGTGTTACATCTGTTTTCAAAACTCCAGCAGGAACTGCAAGCCCTATCGGAAGAATTCCTAGCCATACTACAAAGACTATTAGAAGTAAAAGTCCAAGCCAAAATGTAGGGGTAGATGCAAGAATAAAGCAATACCATTTAATTACCTTATCTATCCATGACCCTTTTTTCACAGCCGAAACTATCCCTAAAATAAAACCGAGTATTCCAGAAATAGTCCAAGCTGTTCCCATAAGTAGAAGAGATGCTGTAAACCTTTCAGAAATAATTTCTATTACTGGTCTTCTATATATTTTCGAATCTCCTAAATCTCCTCTAGCTACAGCACTAGCCCATGAGAGAAATTGCTCATGAGCCGGCTTATCTAGTCCCCAGTATTGCTCAATCTTAGCTCTTTGCTCAGGGCCGACATTCATCATGTCAGCCCCAATATATGCCTTAACTGGATCAATAGGAGAATTCGAAATAAGCACAAATGATAATGCGCATAATGCGAATAATAGACTTGTAAATCTAATCACTTTTTTTATAATAAAGGTTAAGACAGAGTTATTATTCATAATATTGTCCTTTCAGCTAATCTATCCATTTCCACTGCTCTATATTGCTTGTTAACGGCCAGCCATGTCCATGTGGCTGTATTTGTTGCTTCCCAATATCAAGTTTATCATTAACTAAATACAAATGACTTCTATTAACTAGCCAAACCCAAGGAACATCACCTTTACCGCTAAGACCAGTTTCACCATCCCATTGTGCTTTTTTCCAGTATTCGTTTGCCTCTTCTTCACTTCTAGCTTGAAGAGCTTTTTCCATATACTCATCCACTTTTTGATTTTCGTAGTAGCCAGGATTGTACCACTCAACACCCTTCATTTTGCTTGAGTAGACATTGTACATCTCAAGAGGGTCTTGACTTCCCCATCCCATAAGTATCGCATCTTTATGTAAAACTGCTTCTATTTCATCCCAAGTTTTAGCCTCTATTACTATATTTATTCCTATTGGTTTAACCATGTCCGCTACTACCATAGCAAGCGACTGTCTTAGCTGATCCCCTGATGGGTATACTAGGTTAAATTCAGCTTTAATGTTATCTTTTTCCAAAATTCCATCGCCATCAGCATCTATCCATCCACCGTCAGTTAATATCTTCTTTGCTAAATCAATATCATTATCTGTCGTTACTGTTTCTTCATTCCACCATGGCATCTTATCACAAATACTATATGCTTTAGTTCCATAGCCTTCTAATACACCATCTACTATCGCCTGTCTATCAAGAGCAACATTGATTGCTTGTCGAATAGCTAAATCAGAGGTAACATCATTTCCGATTGGATTTGAATCTGCATCAGCTTCTCCACTTTTTACTGTAGGAAACATTATTCCTCTATTGTCTACACTTGAAACCTCAGTAAGCTTCATTCCCTCTATCTTTTGAGATGCATAGCTTGGAGGTATAGCTGTCATATCAAGCTGACCTGCCTTTGCTGCAGCAAAAGCAGCATCTTCTTCTAAAAATAAAAATGTAATTTTATCGAAATTAGGTTTTTGTCCATAATAATTCTCATTTGGTTTAACTATTATCTGCTGTCCCTTATCCCACTGAACAAGAACTAGTGGCCCTGACCCTATAGGTTTTTGATAATATTCACTAGTATAAGATTTTTTTGGAACAATACCAGTTGCAATTAAATTTGATATAAATGTCGAGCGTGGTGATTTAAGTTTAAATTCTAAAGAATAATCACTTTTACTTGTAACTGAATCTACAAATGTTAAATCAACAGTTGATGATGATTCCATTAACTTTTCGAAAGTGAAAACAACATCCTCTGATGTAAGTGGCTGTCCATCAGAAAACTTAGCATCCTCTCTGATATTCACTGTCCAAGTTAAGCCATCTTCACTCACCTCGTAACCAGTTGCTAAATCATTTATTATATTCATATCCTGATCTCTTTTTAAAAGTGTGCTTTGGAAAAGAGGCGAGCCATATCTTCCCCATCCGTTTATAGGGTCAAAACCACCATCTGGCTCTGAGCCTAGAGCGAGCACTAGCTCTTTTTTCGCTTCTTTTTCTTCAGATTGTGAATTTTCTGCTTGCTTACTACTACAACCTCCAAGTAACAAGCTAGATGCTAGCATAGTAATACATAATAGTGAAATTGCTATTTTCTTCACGATAACCCTCCTAAATTTATTATTAGTAAAAAGCATAAAAAAGCCATGAAAACTAAAGTATTATAAAAATACAATAGCCTTCATGGCTTGATTTTAAAGTATTAATTAAAATCTTTGCAGCTTCATTCTGCGGTTAATATAATTATACACCGAATAATTATTCATTTCAATATGAAATACAATAATTAGATATAAAATTAACAACTTATATATTTACTACATGTTTTAAATCTATATGAGAGTATATGCTCTCTTTCATTTTTACTAGAGCTTCAAGAGCCTCTTTTGGCAAAGCATCCCTTCCGCATAGATCTATTTCTTTATTCTTAATAAAGTTTATCCTATCTTGAATTCTGTTATTTAGTGCCTCTAGGTATTTTTTATCCGAAAGATTAGGAATAAATCCAGCAAGTTCTTGTATCTGCATACCAAAGATTTCATTCCAAGAAACAAAATTAGCTTTATTATCTACTATATCCTCTAATATTCCCAAGGTTATTTCTTTAGGAATTTTCTTGCCCATAAAGCTACCTGTATTAATAATATAGCACTCAACAGCTCTCTTTTCAAATAGCTCTTTAAATTTAAGGTAATCATCTGATAAAGGATAGGTTCTAAAAGGATTGGCATATGGCTCAATAACTAAAGCATCTGGGTCTACTCCTTGTAGTAACCTTTCTGCACTGCTTCTTTTTGTTGCAAGAGTTGCTCCCATAGTGGCCGCTAATATATTATTAGTAAGCTTAAGTACTGGAGGTAATGTTTCGTCCTTCATAATCCAAAATATAGCATTTACTGGATTTTCAAACTTATCTAATCTATTAGTAGTCCACAGCTTTGATTTTATTGCTCTTCCGTTACCGTTTCTTATATCTTCAGTTACTAAGGTTTTATTACCTTTATCATCTATAGTAACTCCACAATTTTGAGCTGTAATTAGATATTTATTATCGTCACAGCCAGCAGGATAATCCTGAGTTTTATCAAAATATGAAGGCTCAAGTGCAACAGATGAGCCATCTTCAACTGAAATTACAAATGCATCGTCATGAAGCACCATAACCTCGTATTTTCCGTCGTGCTTTGCATGAGTCAGTGTGGATTTGCCTGAACCAGATAATCCAAATACACCTGCAACAAAATTTCTTCCATCCTTTAAGGTATATCTTTTTTGTCCAGCATGACATGATGCAAAGCCATTTCTGTTGGCGCATCCCCAAGCCAAGGTTAAAGTTCCTTTCTTATGCTCTCCAAAATATCTCATACCTAAAAGCGCTGCGCAATTGTGGTTTGGATCAAATATTGTAAGCCCAACAGGATAATTTTCATTTTTCCAGTCTGGATCTGAAAAAACATAGATATCCCCTTCGTTACCTATAGCTTTTGACTCCTCATACATCCTTATATACTCTTCGTTAAACTCCTGAAAGTTTAACAGCCAGTTGTAAGCTATATTTTCATGTCCCTCAGGAATTAATAAATGAGCTTTTATCATAAAATCTTTATCTAGTCCAATACAGGATTGAATATGGTAAAGTTTTTTTGTTCTAGTTTGATATATTGCTTCTCTAACTACAGCACTATACTCATCTTCACTAATTCCAGGACTACCTAGAATTCTTCTTGCTTGAGCACATCTTGCACTTACATCCCCATCGTTAAAAAGCAATACCTTTGAATCTTTATCTAAGCCTATTTTTTCTGGCTCGTATACAGGCATATCTGTAACTATAGTTCCAGGCGAATTTTTTGCCAATTGATATGCTTGCTTCAAATTTTCAATATTATGAACGTTATTTCCCCAAAAAGCTGATTCTATTGTAGTTCTCATTCTAGAAAATACCGTATTGCTTGAACTAATTTCACGTGTATTCCATTGATTTCTCGTAGACATTTCGGCCTCCTAAAATAACCATATAAATTATTTTTTCTGAATTACGAGTATTATTGTAATACAATTAGTTTAAAAGTGCCATACTTTTTTTGATATATTTTCATTAGGATAACACAATGGAAAATAAAAAGCCTATCATTGCAAGATTTTCATCAATTTATGAATTAAAAAATTTTTTATCCTGCGTTTTTTCGTTAAAAAAAACTCAAACTTCTAATTTATACATATAATGTATCCAATTAGAAGTTTGAGTTTTTGATGTACTACTTATTTATATAAACTTTTGGTATAATATGCTCTGCAATTTTAATTAGCCTTCTTCTTAGCTTATCCGTCAATTTGTTTTCAAATCTTAGCTTGTCAATTTCCTCAGTATCAAACAACAATCCAGCAATATGCTCTACGATTCCTTTATCTGCATAATCGATTTCAAGATTATTGCTGATAATAAAACCACTGTCTATATTCACAAGCCTGTCATACAATCGATTTCTAAAGCTTAAATCATATAGCTCTCCTATAAAATCATGGCAATATGGTATCTGAAAGTCCAAATATTCCTTAGAAACCTCATAACCATTTTCATTAAATTCTTTTGAAATATCAAGTGCTTGTTTATGAAGACGTTTGAGATTTGATTCGTAGTCATCTTTTAGCCAATGTCCATATAGTCTGCAATTTAGAGGTCTAACTTCATAAATTTTACATCTCTTGGTTTTATCCAAAAAAGGACATTTATTTCTCTTTTGATATATGTCTAGATAATATACCATAATGGCTTTTTTTAAATCTGGAGTAAACAAACTATTTTCAAGTAAATAAACATAAATATTTGCCGTCTCAGTGAATGAAGCTCCTACAGACTCGCTGCAGCAATTGGCACAGCCTTTACAATTTCCTGGAAGTATTTGACTATATATAGCTTCTAGTTGCTTATTTATTTCTTTCTTATTTTCATAAAAACTACTTATCAATATCTCATTTCTCCTATTCTCTAATCGGTAACAAAGCTCTAACTAATTATAGCAATTAAAGTTTGCTGATAAATCTTTGGCTCTTTGCTGTATTAACAATAAGAACTTCCTCATCTAGAAATCTAGATTTTTCCAATGTATTAAAAATCTATCTACTTCAGCCGTGGTTGATTTATTAATTAAATTAAATGGAGTATCCACTGCTTCTACTCTTCCATTTATCAATACCATAGCTTTACTTGCAAGTCTAAAAATATCCCTAAAATCATGACTTACTACAACAGCTGTGGTATTTGTATCTTTAATTATTTTATTAATGTCATCAATCAATAGTTCTTTTGTTGGAACGTCTAAAGCTGAAAACGGCTCATCCAAAAAAATTACATCTGGTTCAATCGCAAATGCTCTAGCTAAGCTTACTCTTTGTGATTCTCCCCCTGATAGCAGACGAGCCTTTTGATTTTTTAAATGAAAAATTCCAAAGCTAGTTAGCCATCTATCAACTTTATCACTTATCTCTTTTTTTGATTTTCCTCTTATTTTTAAACCTGAAGCTACATTTTCATATACGGTAGTATTTAAAAGCAGAGGATCCTGAAAAACAATAGCTATTTTTCTTCTTATATCTAATGATATATTAGATCCAATTACCTTATTTTGAAATAATATTTCTCCAGCTGTAGGCTTCTCCAAAAAAGATAGGACTTTTAGCAAGCTACTCTTACCTGAACCATTTGGTCCTACAAGCCCTATTACCTCACCTTTTAAAAGAGAAAAATCGATGTTATCAAGTATTTTTTTATTTCCTTGCTGCCAGCATAAATTTTTAGCTTTTAACATCAATATCCTCCTATCTTTTTTGCTGAAGCACTGTAAGCCATAATGTAGTCAAATAAGAAACTAGAACTAAAATAGCGCTAAGAGCTATTGCTACATCAAAGTTCCCTTTTGATACTTCCATAACCGTTGCCGTAGTAAGAACTCTAGATAATCCTTTTACATTTCCTCCTACCATCATTGATGCTCCTACCTCTGAAACAACGGCTCCAAATCCAGCAATCACAGCAGCAAGCAGAGAAAATCTAGCTTCCTTTAATAAAAACCATAAATACTGTAGCTTAGTTGCTCCCAAAGCTTTTATTTGAAGTCTAAGCTTTGGATCTACTTGAGAAATAGCAGCACTAGTAAGTCCTACTACTATAGGTGAAGCAATCACCGCTTGAGCAATTATTATTGCAGTTGGGGTATAAATAAGATTAAGCGAACCTAAAGGTCCCGAGCGCCATAGCAAAATAGAAATCCATAATCCAGCAACTACTGGAGGCATTCCCATTCCTGTGTTTACTATGCTCATTAAAAAATCTCTGCCAGGGAATCTTTTTAATGCCAGCACCGTTCCAAAGGGTATCCCTATAATCAAGCTTATAAGTGTAGCTGTTCCAGATACTTGCAGAGTTAAAAGAGTGATCCTAAGTACCTCAGGATCACCCGTTAATATCATATTTATAGCTTTTTTAAGTCCCTCAATAATCAAATCCATTAAATCACAGCCTTATTTTCCTATTTCTTCCTCTGATTTTCCTGCATCCTTAAAGAATAGTGGCTCACCATATTCATCCATGCCAAACTCTCCAATTATATCCTGAGTTTTTGAATCTATCATAAACTCCACAAAGGCTTTAGCTCCATCAGCATTCACTTTAGGGAATTTTTCTTCATTCACTTGCATTACGTGATATATATTTAACAATGATTTTTCACCTTGAACAGCTATCTCTAACTGCAGATTATCCTTTTGAGCTAAAAATGTCGCTCTGTCAGTCAAAGTATAACCTTCCTTCTGGGAAGCAATATTTAAAGTTTGTCCCATACCTTGTCCTGTTTCTTGATACCATGAGCCTTCATTTGGAATATTAATATCTTTCCATATTCCTTTTTCTTTTTTGTCGGTTCCTGAATCGTCTCCTCTTGACACAAATATAGATGAAGTTTCAGATATAGCCTTAAAAGCATCTGCTACTGATTTTAGGTCTTTAACCTTAGCAGGGTCACTTGATGGCCCAACTAATATAAAATCATTATGCATTACAAGCTGATAATTAGTAACAGCTCCACTTTCTACTAGAGGCTTTTCTGATGCCGGAGCATGAGTAAGAAGTACGTCTGCTTCACCCTTTTCTCCCATAGCAAGCGCTTGACCCGTTCCTACAGCAATTGTTTTTACTCTATATCCAGTTTGCTCTTCAAACATAGGTATTAGTACATCTAGTAACCCAGAATCTTGAGTACTAGTTGTCGTTGCTAATATTATATCTGGATTTTCAGGTGTTGTCACCTCTTGATTGGCTTGCTCGGTTTCTGGCTCAGGTGCAGGCTCAGCTTCAGGCGTAGAAGTACATCCGCTAAGCATAAGTGCAAATACCATAAGTAAAGCCAAGCAGGTTTCTTTAAAAAATAGATTTCTTTTTTTCATAAATAAATTCCCCCTTAATATGTATAAATATTCTGATTTCTTATCTTAAGTTTAATTTGAGTTTTTATAATTGTCAACAAATAGTTAGGTTGAGTTAGTTTTAGTTAGTTTTATATTTTAATATTATAATATTTTCTTAAATATTTTTTACGTTTTAATCTAAATGTAATGTTATTTACTTGAAAATTTGGTATAATAAGAATATAAATAGTAAATTGTTTTTACGTGCGATTGATCTATTAGATCTCTCCTCACGACAATGGCAAAGTAGTAGAAATGCTATGACGCAAAGCTATAGGGCCTTACCGTAACTGGTTGGCAGCCTAGCTACCGAAAAGGAGTTTTTATTATGAAAAAAAATCTAAAACAGTATTTATTAGTTGCTTTATCGATTGCTAGTGTAACCTTTCCCAATCTAGCTCATGCAGATTCAAAGATAATAGACGAGAGCGATGTTGCTAAAGGCATAATCAAAGTCAATTACTCTACAAATTATCAAGCTAAATATAAATTAGCAATTGAAAAAGATGGACAAAAGCAATATTTTGATTTAGCTGCTAATACAGCTCAAAGCTTCCCTTTAATTTACGACAACGGAAGCTACACTATAAAAATAATGCAAAACACATCAGGAAATAGCTATAAATCAGTATACACTCAAAAAATCGACGCTTATATAGCAGATGATACTGCTATGTATCTTGCTTCAACTGCTGCTGTTAACTGGAGTGAGCAAATGATGGCAATAAAAAAAGCTGAAGAGCTCACAAAAAATCTTCAAACTGATAAAGACAAATTTGATGCTATATACAATTATGTTATTAAAAATTATAGCTATGATTATAATAAAGCAGCTACAGTTAAACCAGGATATATACCTGATATAGAAAAAATTTATGAATCAAAGTCAG
The DNA here is from genome assembly GCF_900168025.1 of Acetoanaerobium noterae. NCBI lineage: Bacteria > Bacillati > Bacillota > Clostridia > Peptostreptococcales > Filifactoraceae > Acetoanaerobium > Acetoanaerobium noterae. The sequence continues at coordinate 92,889 of NZ_FUYN01000003.1, forward strand.
GTATTTGCTATGACTACAGTGTTTTATTTGCTTCTATGCTAAGAAGCCAAGGGATTCCCGCCAAGGTAGTAAAAGGTAGCTCTACCTTAGTAAATGAATACCATGCATGGAACGAAGTGTTTATTGACGGAAACTGGATTATAGTTGATACTACAGTAGATGCAGCCTACAGCGCTTCAAAAGCTCCTATAGCTACTATAAAATCCTCAAATCAGTATACTAAAACCTCTGAAATATAAGTAAAAAAGGACTGTCTGGAAATATCAGACAATCCTTTTTTTTAGTTTACATCTTTATCTCTAAGTGGTGGTATCACAATTTCTACTACAGCTCCACCTTCATCTGCATTATAAGCCTTGAGTCCCCAGCCATTTGACTCTGCAATGCTTTTTACTATAGATAGCCCAAGTCCAGTGTTGCCTCCTTTACCTTTGTAAAATCTGTCAAATATATACAGCTCCTCATTATTTTCAAAGCCTCGTCCATCATCTTGAATTTTTATTATTATATGACCAGTTTCGATTTCAAAGGATTCAATAGATATTTGAGATTTTGCATATCTTAAGGCATTTGAAAGTATATTTGAAAAAACTCTGTCTAATCTATCATCACTAGTTCTAACCACAATATAGTGAGCAATATCATTCTTAAAGGTTATATTTTTCTCTTTGGCTAGAAGTGTAAGCCTTATTATTATCTCTTCTACAGCTTCCCAGAGATTTATTCTAATGGACTTTTCCTCACTCATAAGATTTTCCATTTTACTAAGGTAAACAATTGAGTTAACTGTATCTCTAAGCTTCTTACTTTCATCTATTATTATATCCAGACCTTCATCAACCATGCTCTCATCCATTACCTTGTCCTTGATAGCCTCTGCATATCCTTGAATAGACATAAGTGGAGTCTTTAGCTCATGAGAAGTATTTTGGAAAAATTCTTTTTGCTTCTTATCATATTCTTTTAGCTTGTATGCCATTTTAAGAAAATCCTGATTGATTTCTGCTAGCTCATCTTTTGTTTTTATTTCTTCCCAGATGATTTCATCATCAGTAAATGAGAAGGAGGCTATATTTTTCTTTAGTTTATTTATTGGGCTTATTATTCCTCTTTCAAAAAATATAGAGATTATACTAGCAATAAAAAGTGCTATTAAAAAACCTAAGAATACAGATCTATTGATAAGAGCATTTATTACACTTAAATCTTCTTTCTTAGCAAGCATAACAAGGTAGCCTAAAGTCTCTTGGTCTACAGATGAAATCAGAGGTCTTTGCTCTACATAATATTTTGTTTTGTCTATCTCTAAAGGATTTATAGGTTCCTGCTCTGTATTATAGGATTGAAAAATGAGGTTTTTGTCTACATCCATTATTATAAAATGAGTCGTTGCAAGTCTATTATGAGCATAACCCATTCCTTTTGGGAGAATAATTTCTGAAATGCTAAGTGCATTTTCTCCAAAAAAATTCTTACTTATTTGGATTTTCACATTAGGGCTTCCATCCACGACTGTCATTTCAATCTTTTGATCTATCACCATGTTTATTTGCTTGGCTACTACGTCAGCATCTTTTTTGAGGTCTAGCCTTGTCTGTCGATTGAGGATATCGTTGAAGGACATTTTTGAAATACCCATAAATACAAATGCAGTTGCTAATATAATGATAAAATAGCTCTGCATTATTTTTTTTCCGATTTTACTCATTGTCATCTATCCTATATCCATAGCCCCAGACTGTTTTTATTACCACTCGTGATTTTGCAGTCTTAAGCTTTTTTCTAAGCCTTTTTATAGTATCATCGACATTTCTATCATAACCATCGTAATCATATCCCCAAATAGACTCGATAATTTGTTCTCTAGAAAGAGGTAGATTGATATTTTTCATCAAAAACTCCAGTACCTCATACTCCTTTATAGTAAGAGGTATGTCTTGCCCCATACATTTGACTATTCTTCTTTGAACATATATCTCCAAATCCTTTGTTTTCAAAATTTCGTCGTTATGCTCTGAGGATTTAGTCGTTCTTTTTAATATGGTTTTTATCCTTACTACTAGCTCTCTAGGAGAAAAAGGCTTTGCAAGATAATCATCTGCACCTAGCTCTAGTCCGAGTATCCTATCTAGTTCATCGCTTCTTGCTGATACAAAAATTATAGGCACTTCACTAATTTTTCTAATTTCCTTGCACAAATCTAAACCATCTAAGCCTTGCATCATTATATCTAAAACCAGTAAGTCTGGCATAAATTCTCTTATAGCTGATAGCACGCCATCTGCACTTTCAAAGGTAGTTGTGTTATATCCTTCCTTTTTTAGATACATCTCGATTAAGTCTCTGATACGCTTCTCATCATCTACTATGAAAATATGCTTCATAATTACCCTACTTTCTTATAGTTTTTTCTGTAAACAAAAAGCTGCCACTCTATGTGGGCAGCTTAGGAGGGTGAAGTATATAGTATTGGCAGGTTAAGCCAAGGGTTTGTAAAATGTTCCGATGCAGCTAGCTGCATCGGATTTACATGAAAAAAGGGGTGGGTTGTAAGGTTGTGTTTCATTCCTTATTGTTATAATACTTTAGATATATGGTATAAATTCGTGCAAAATGTGGAAAAAGTTAGGGATTTACTTTTTATTTTTTGCAGTTATTCTTGCTCTTTGAGTTTTATCCAAAACTTTCTTTCTGATACGCATTGATTTTGGTGTAATCTCAACAAGCTCATCTTCATCTATAAACTCAAGAATTTCTTCAAGAGACATTCTTTTAGGTGGAGAAAGTCTAAGCGATTCATCTGAGCCAGATGCTCTCATATTTGTAGCTTGCTTTCTCTTACATACGTTTACATCTATATCCCCTGATCTTGAATTGCTTCCTATAACCATCCCTTGATATACTTTTTGTCCTGGATCGATAAAAAGAATACCCCTGTCTTGTGCATTAAACAACCCGTAAGCAACTGCTACTCCATCTTCAAAAGCTACTAATGAACCTTGACTTCTAGCTATTATATCACCCTTATAAGGCTGATATCCATCAAATATAGTGTTAAGTATACCGTTTCCTTTTGTATCAGTTAAAAACTCAGATCTATAGCCTATAAGCCCTCTAGTTGGAATAGAGAAATCAAGTCTCACATATCCACCTTTTGACTGTTGCATATTAATCATTTCGCCTTTACGAGTTCCCATCTTTTCCATAACTGGTCCCATAAAATCCTCAGGAACATCGATTACTGCTCTCTCCATAGGCTCTAAAAGCTTTCCATTTTCATCTCTTTTAAATAAAACCTCTGGTTTAGAAACTTGAAGCTCATAGCCTTCTCTTCTCATAGTTTCCATCAGAATAGAAAGGTGAAGCTCTCCTCTTCCAGATACCTTGAATGTATCCGCTGTATCCATTTCCTCAACTCTCAGAGATATATTAGTATTAAGCTCTTTCATAAGTCTGTCTCTTAATTGTCTAGAAGTTATAAACTTACCTTCTTGACCAGCAAATGGACTGTCATTTACAGAGAAGTTCATTGCTATAGTAGGCTCAGAGATTTTTACAAACTCTATAGTTTCTTGTACCTCTAAATCGGTAAGAGTGTCTCCTATATGAATTTGCTCTATTCCGCTAAGAGCTATTATGCTTCCCATTTTAGCTTCAGTAACCTCAACTCTTGCAAGACCATTATATTCATAAAGCTTACCTATTCTAACCTTATGTTTTTTCTCAGGCTCAAGATGATTTAAAAGCATAACGTCTTGGTTTACTTTTACAGTCCCTCTTTCTACTTTTCCTACTCCTATTCTTCCTACATATTCATTGTAGTCAATAGTAGTAATAAGAAGCTGAACAGGTCCATCAAGCTCTCCTTGTGGAGCAGGAATATGCTCTAATATAGCTTCGTACATATCTTCCATAGTATCTTTCTTTTCATTTATGTCAGTTGACGCCCAGCCACCAATTGCAGAAGCAAATATAAACGGAGACTCTAAATATCTTTCGCTCTCATCTAGCTCCAATAGAAGCTCTAGAACCTCATCAACTACTTCTACCGGTCTAGCCTCTGGTCTATCTACTTTATTTACGCATACAAGTACAGGCAAGCTAAGTTCTAGAGCTTTTTTAAGAACAAACTTAGTTTGAGGCATAGGGCCTTCAAAAGCATCTACAACAAGAATAACTCCGTTTACCATTTTAAGTACACGTTCAACTTCTCCACCAAAATCAGCATGGCCTGGAGTATCAACTATATTTATTTTCGTACCTTTATAGTCGATAGCCGTATTCTTTGACAAGATAGTAATTCCACGCTCTCTCTCTAAATCATTAGAGTCCATTACTCTTTCTTGTACATGCTGATTTTCTCTAAATATCCCACTTTGCTTTAGTAGAGCATCTACTAATGTCGTTTTTCCGTGGTCAACGTGAGCAATTATTGCTACATTTCTAATATCGTTTCTAGTATTCAAGTTTACACTTCCTTCATTAAATTGAAAAAACTGGTCATTCCAGTTAAAACTACGTCGCACTTTTTACAAGCCTATATTATACCATAGGATTATCCTGCTATAAAGAAATATTTAGTTATCATTTTCCTTTTTTATTTCATCAATAACTTTTCTTATAATATCATAAGAAAATCCTTTATATCCTAAACTCTGTGCAGTTTTGGAAAGCCTCTCATCAAATGGCTTGCTCTCAGATAGAGATTTGAATTTTTTAAATCCATGATAGCTTGCATTTTCAAGCTCCTTATCATCGTCTATATAAGTCTGTGCCTCTTCTATATCATTTTTCGAAATACCTTTTTCCATAAGCTTAGATACCATTTGCCTCTTTGACCATTTTTTTGTACTCGCTTTATTCTTTGCTATATCAGTTGCCAATTTCTGATCGTCAACAAATTTATAGCTCTCTAAAAATTCAAGTGCATTTTCTATTGCTTCTTCACAAAACCCTTCTCTTTTCAAGGTGCTTTTTATCTGCATCTTAGATTTAGAAGACCTGCTAAGTATATCTAAGCCTCTTGATTTCGCTCTTTTAATTTGGTCATTTTTCACTATTTCATCATAGGTTTCTTTTGAAAAAACAGCTCCTTGATTTACTCTAAATGTTGCCATAGTTTCATCTGTAAATTTTTGAACTATTTCCTCATTAAAAATGACGTGATAAAGATTATATCTGATTTTTTTAATTTTACTTACTTCAAATTCTTCACTCATATTATTTCACCTCTTTGAGTCTTTTTAATAATTAGACTTTTTGAATCAGTTCTGATAAGATTAACTAAGCGAGACTTAAAACCCATATAAAAAGGAGATTACACATGGAAAACAAAGAAAAAGTATTGGCAAAAGTTGCCACACATCAAATTACAGAATCTGATTTAGAGCATATGCTTAAAAACCTCAACCCTCAAATAGCTGCTAATTTCCAAGGTGAGCAAGGAAAGCAGGCTCTTCTTCAAGAATTAGTAAACCAAAAGCTATTCTATCTTGAAGCTTTAGAAAATTCTATCGAAAACGATGCTAAATTCCAAAGCGAGTTCGAAAAATTAAAAGAGAACTTCGTTACACAATACAGCATCCAAAACCTAATTAATTCAGTTTCTGTTACTCATGAAGAACTAGAAGCTTATTATAACGAAAATAAAGAAGGCTTTATTTCACCACAAAAGGTACAAGCTAGCCATATTCTAGTAAGCGACGTTAGCTTAGCAGAAGAAGTAAAAGGTAAGTTAGCTCAAGGTGAGTCATTTGAAGCTCTTGCAAAAGAATACTCAAGCTGTCCATCTAAAGAAAGAGGCGGAGATTTAGGTATGTTTGGTGAAGGTCAAATGGTCCCAGAATTTGAAGAGGCTGCTTTCAAAATGGCTGTAGGAGAAGTATCTGAGCCTGTAGAAACTCAATTTGGTTTTCATATAATAAAAGTAACTGACAAGCAAGAATCAGGACTACTTTCTTTTGAAGAAGTTCGTTCTAATCTGCTTCGTAATATGATGGCTGAAAAGCAAGGTGCAATCTACCAAAACCATATAGCTGATTTAAAATCAAAATATAACGTAGAAGTTCTATAGATAAAATTAAAACCCAAGGATAAATCCTTGGGTTTTTGCTTTAGAATATCGAATTATATTCTAGTAACATTTGCTGCTTGAGGTCCCTTGTCTCCATCAACGATTTCGAACTGCACTTCTTGACCTTCTTCTAAGCTTCTGTATCCCTCAGATTGGATTGCAGAAAAATGTACAAAAACATCTTTTTCCCCTTCTACTGATATGAATCCAAAACCTTTTTCAGCATTAAACCATTTAACTACTCCGTTTTTCACCCTTAATTCCTCCTGCTCTATATAATAACTTAATTATAATTTTATCATGACTAGAAATTTCAGTCAATATTTCGAATATATCGAATTGTTGTTATTGATACACAATTTTAAAATGCCCAGTCACCATCTTTAAATATCTGAACCTTTGTTCCGTCATGTTTAGTAGCAACTATATTCATATCCTTACTACCTACCATAAAGTCAACATGAGTAAGCGAGGTGTTGGCACCTTTTTGCTCTAGCTCTTCGTCTGTCATCTTATCTCCACCTTCTATGCTAGTGGGATAGGCTGCTCCCAATGCAAAATGGCATGAAGCATTTTCATCAAAAAGTGTGTTGTAAAATACAATCCCAGTGTTGTTTATAGGTGAATCATAAGGAACTAGTGCAACCTCACCAAGATAATGAGAGCCTTCATCGGTGTCAATTAGCTTTTTAAGAGTCTCTAATCCTGTTTCCGCTTCTACTTCAATTATTCTTCCGTCTTTAAATGTAAGCTTAAAATTATTTATCAAGTTCCCTGAATAATTAAGTGGGAAAGTACTAGTTAGATATCCGTTTACTCCAGTTTTAAGGGGCATAGTATACACTTCCTCAGTTGGCATATTGGCAACAAAATAAACGTTTGATTCGTTGTATTCTCCTCCACCTGCCCACACATGATTCTTTGGAAGTTCAACTACCAAATCTGTCTTTGCAGATTTGTAGTGAAGTGATTTAAATTGATTATTATTTAGGAAATCTACTTTTTCAGTTAAATTTTTTATGTGATTGTCCCATGAACCAACTGGATCTTCATCATAAACTCTGTTAGCAATAAAAATTTTATCCCATAGTTTTTCTATGGCTTTATCAGTTGTCTCATCAGGGAAAATCTTTTTTGCCCATGCTGGGCTCGGCACTGCCGCCACGCACCATGAAACTTTTGAATTAAGTGTATATTTTCTAAACTTTTCCGTCGATTTTAAGTTTGCTTTATTTGCTTCTGCTATTCTTTCTGGATCTACATTCTTAAATAAATCAGGATCAGTTCCCGTAATGCTTAAAAAAGCAGCATTTTCTGAAGCCATTTGCTCGAATCCATCTGCCTTCCACTGCATAGCCTCTTTAAATGCTTCAAATGGTGCATTTAAGTACTTCACAAGTGCTAGCTCTTCATCTCTATATTCAACATGTACATTTTTAGCTCCTTCATCATAGGCTTGTTTAGCTACTATTCTGACAAATTCAGCTGCCTCAATAGGCGCATTTACAACGAGTAACTGGTCTTTTTGAATATTGAGTCCATTTCTAACAAGAAGTTTTGCATATTTTTCTAGGTTTTTTTGCATAAAATTCCCTCCCTTAGCTTCTTGTAAATATTTTATCATAAATCATTAATACGTATAGTATTTTTTTTATGATAATAATCAAAAAAATCTGCTAAAAGCTTTTATGCTATAGCAGATTCTTCTATATTTCAGGTTAATTTTATTTATTTTAGCTACAACCGCTACAGCTGCTGCAACCACTTGATTCTCCTACATTAAGAGCTTGCACATACACTCCACCCATATCGCCTTGCTCTACATAAAGAACTTCAAACCCATCGTACTGAGATACTAGAGTTTTATCTACGATGAAGTTAAGACCTTCAAATTCTACCTTTAAATCTGAGTCTTTTGCTTCATCTTGAGCAAGATTGAACATAGGTCCAGAACAGCCCATTCCAGATAAAAATATACGAAGTGTATCCGTATTGATGTTTTTTTCTGATAAAATTGATTTTAGCTCATCTGAAGCTTTTTTATCTACTGTTATGCTCATATATATTCTCCTATTCTTAATAGAAATTAATTATCAGTTTCCCCTACTATATTACACCTTTTAAAATATTCAGTCAACAAAACAGCTATAGAGTTATCTTATTTATACAATAAAATAACTCTATAGCATCAGTATAATGTTTATTTACTTTAATTTGATGTTTATTTACTTTAGTTTAATATTCATTTACTTTAGTATAATCATTTGCACTCTTTATCATTTTTTGACTGATTTTTCCACCCCACATTGCAGCATCAAAGGTAGAGTCAACTACAACCCATTTCCCCCCAATTAAGACCTCGTTCCACGCATGATATCCATCTACTCCTTTAGCATAGCCTTTTACTAGCTTTGTAGGAAGACCTTGACTTCTTTGCATTCCTGCTAATAAAGAAGAATAATCATAGCAGATACCTTTTTTATCTCTATAGGTCTGCTCAATGTTTGGATTATAGTCAGTTGTAAGATAAGGTATTTTATCATAATCATAAGTTACATTTTTTATGATATATGAATAAAGTGTAGAAAGCTTTTTATCGTGTTCCTTTTGTTCTCCACTTAATTCCTTACCTTTTTTTATTGAGTTTAGATTGTTATCCCATTTTATATTTTGTATGGAATTCAAAAAAACAACATTTGGATTCTTTAACTTTACATCAATTGTCTTTGTATCTAAATAGCTGTATTTTGTTCCAGATGTATTTTCTAGAACGCTTACTTTATACTTTCCATCGCCCATCTGAAGAGGAAATTTCTCTACAGCTCCATCTGGCTTTAAATTATAGGTGTATTTAGTTGAATCCTTTTGAATCATAACCTTTATTTTCTTACCAGAATTACTGCTATAGCTTACACCTACTACTCCGTTTCCAGAATTAGCATCATCAATCTTAACCTCCGCATAAGCTTCATTAAAAGCGCCAGTAATAAACATCACTAAAATTATGAACAATATCTTTTTAATCATCTAAATCACCTTCTCTAATTATCACTTAAAATATTTCGTTATCCCCTCAGGATTTACAGCATAGGCTAAAGCTGTTTCCTTAGTTATTTTTCCTTCATTATATAGATTTGCTATGCTCATGTCCATACTCATCATACCAAAAGCTCTTCCAGTTTGTATCGCTGCGTCTATTTGAGGTATTTTAGCTTCTCTTATTAGATTTCTAATATTAGGGTTTGCTATCATCACCTCAAATGCAGGTATCCTGCTATCGTCTATCGATGGAAGAAGCTGTTGAGTCACAACAGCTGTAAGAACCGTTGAAAGCTGAACTCTTATTTGCTGCTGCTGAGACGGTTCGAACACATCGATTATTCTGTCTATGGTTTTTGCTGCACTAGTTGTATGTAGCGTAGATAATACAAGATGTCCTGTTTCTGCTGCTGTAAGAGCTATAGATACAGTTTCATAATCTCTCATTTCTCCAATTAAAATTACATCTGGTGCTTGTCTTAAAGCAGATTTTAATGCCATGGAATAGCTTTTGGTATCTATTCCTATTTCTCTTTGATCCACTATGCTCTTGTCATGCTTATGAAGATACTCAATAGGATCTTCTAGCGTAAGAATATGGCATGATCTTTTTTTATTGATTAAGCTTATTATTGCCGACAATGTTGTAGATTTTCCAGAGCCAGTCGGCCCAGTAACTAAAATCAAACCTTTTTTCTTACTGTGAAAATCAAGAATTTCTGTTGGAATATTAAGCTGCCCAAGGTCTAGTGATTCAAACCTCAGTACCCTTATAGCCGCTGCCATAGAGCCTCTTTGGATGTATGCAGCTACTCTAAACCTTCCAATTCCAGCTAAAGATGTAGAAAAATCTTTTTCCCCAGCTTTTACAAAATCAAGAAAGTCTTCCTCTGTTTTAAATAGTTCGCTTATCATCTTCTTTGCCGTTTCTGGATTTAATTTTTCATCATCAGCCTTTATTAATTGTCCATTTATCTTAAGTGTAGGTGGTACTCCAACACTTATAAATATATCTGAGGCCATTTTGTCAACTGCTTCTTTTAGTAGAGATTGTAGCTCAATCATTTTCTATGTTTACCTCCAGATCTTTAAATTCTATTGCGTCCTCATACTCAACCTCTCTTGGTATCAGCTTCCAGGTATTTATCTCAATCAAATCCTCTTCTATAGCTATATCAGTATCTGAAGCTAGATTCTCAAGAGTAAGCAAAGCTAGAAATCTATCTCCTGATGAGTTTACAAAATCCCCTTTTACAATAATTTTATCTGCATCATAGGTCAACGTCACCTCTGAGCTATCTAATTCCTGAAGAGCTCTATTTAAGCTAGTCCAATAATCTTGACTTGTGGTATTTGATGCTACAATGCTTTGATGCACTATATTTTTTATATCGTAAAGCATAATTTCAGCCTTTGATTCAAGCTCGTAATAATCCTGAGTCCACTGAGCAGTTTTTCTAGCCATTTTAAGTCCAGAATATGATGACATCATAGCTAAAACTCCAAATACTACCATAGTTACTACTAATAGTATAACAAGTATCGATGAACTGCCAGTTCTAGTTTTAAATTTAATCACTTGTATCGCCCCCTATATCTAGTAGTAGTCCTTTAGAGGCATTTAATGCATAAATTTCTTTATTTTGGCTAGATTTCAAGAAATATGGCTTTTCCCTTTGTATATCAACTGATATGTTGTATAAACCCATATTACTAAGCTCTGATGAATCTACTAAATCCAAAGTGATATTCATAATATAGGAAGAGTCCACAAAATCACTATCTACTGGTTGGAAATCATCACCTAGTTTTACTGTATATATTAATTCATCGGAAAGCTTCCTTGCATTTTTTAGTATTATATCATCACTATCTGGACCAATTTTTTCTCCTGCTGATAGGGATTCCATAACTGATTTGCTTACAATGACTGCATTGTCTAAATCATAGGTGACTTCGTTTAAGTTTTTTGCTGTTATAAATATCTGAAGGATGTATACACTTAGAAAAGAGACTATTCCTATAGATATTATTATTTCAATCAAAGTAAATCCATTTTTCTTATTCAAAATAGCCTCCTCCTATCCTTCATTTGATTTCAAGTTTATTTTTAAATATCTCTTTGAAAATGTATCGGAAGCTTTGTTTCCTGAAATTGTAATTTCCATAATATCATCTTTAATGCTCGGTACAAACTCTTCGATAGAAGCTATATCAAAGCTCATATCGTCAGTAAATTCCTGATCTTGCTTTATATAAGCTTCTTTAAGCATTTTATCGTTTAAATATATCCATGTTTCATAATTTTCATTATCTACCCTTTGAACTATTACAATAGATGCTTCCCCATTTATAGGATTATCCTTAATATAGATAGAGGACTGCTCATCAGATTGTTTTATTTTATTATCTATATATGAAGCAGCAATTCTTAGATTTGATAAATTTTCTTTTTCATCTATGACATTTTTATAGGTATCACTAGAGGATACTACTAGAGTGAACACTGCTAGCCCCATAAGCAGGATTAATATCATAACGAGAATCACTTCTACCTTGCTTACTCCTTTATTATTTTTTTTCATAAGTTCCACTATTCCTTCCATTTTTTAAATACCAATATAGTTGGCATAATGTTTGATGCTTCTACTTCATAATGGTAGATATATGCATCCTCATTGGTAATTATAGAATAGTTTTCTTTAAGATAGTCTATACTTGGAGGATAATGACCTTCTAGCGCATAGCATTGAACTGCGGCATTTTCTATAGATTTTCTAACGCTCTCTATATTATCACTATCTGAACTAGCTAAAAATGAGCTTAATCCTTGGAAGTTAAAAAACATATATGCTAGAATTATTGTTAAAAAAAGTATAGGTATGATTTTTGATTTAACTGCATTAATCATAACTCCCCCTCCTTTTATCCGATAGCGGCTATGATATTAATTAGAGGAAGCATAACTGTAAACAACATTACTCCAATAATAAGAGATAATATGGTCACCAGTGCTGGTTCTATCATAGTGGTTATCTTCGACAATGACTTTTCAACTTCTTTATCATAAATTACAGATATTTTGCTTAAACTGCTTTCAAGCTCTCCAGTCATGTGACCTATTTTGAGCATTTTCATAAATAATACAGGGAAAATGCCTAGATTATCTAGCTCTTTCACTGGGTCTGAGCCATTTATAATGTTTAGTCTCGCAGCTTCTAGCAGTGATTCCACATAAGCGTTTCCCACTGATTTTTTTGACATATCTAGAGCTTCATCAAATGAAGAGCCTGCTTTTAACATCATAGTCATGGCATTTGCTAGTCTTGCAGATATAATTTTTTTATAGGTGGCATTAATCCATGGCAATTTAAATAAAATCTTATCCCCTGATTCAATATTTTTTTGAGATTTAAAATAATATAGAAGTAAGGCTATTGCAACGATTAAAACCCCAATAATAGCTAAAGCATATGTCTTCAAAATATTAGCTAAATCAATCATTATTTTGGTGCTTACTGGAATGTCCCCCCCCAAAGATAGAAGTATCTCATGGAACATAGGAAGTACCTTTAGAACTAGAAAAAGTATTACCCCAGCCATCAATACAAGCAGTATCAGAGGATAAGTTACTGCACTTTTTATCTTGTTATTGAGTCTATCTGTCTGCTCATAATAATCGGACAGTCTCTCAAGCTCATCTTGCAGATTTCCAGTTTGCTCTGCTATCTTAACCATGCTTGTCAAATAAACTGGAAAGAATTTGTATTTTTCTATAACACTATGAAGACTATAGCCTTGGGCTAACTGCTGTTGCATATCCTGAGCTACTTCTTTTAGCCTAGGATCCATCATATCCTTTGCAAAAATTTCCATTCCATCTAAAATCGGAATGCCAGACTTAAATATTAGAGATAGTTGATAACAGAATAAAGATAAATCACTAGCACTTAACATTTTTTCCTTTTGCATAACCCACCCACCTTATCTAATAGAGAAAAACCAGCTTCTCCTTATATAAAAATACTTAGCTTATTTCACAATAATAAGAGCTAAAATCATTGTCATAATATTTGTAAACATACTTATTTTATTTTTACCACGTACCAAGCTTTTCAATCAAATCAACTTCAAGTCCAAACCTTAGATTAAAAATTTCAGGACTTATATATACTCTTTTGGTGCATTCGCTTTTATTTGATATACTGCTTTCGTTAATAATGATAGAAACCTCAGATAAATCCAGAAGCTTATTATCTTTTCTTTTTATCCAAATATTCTCCTTAGTATTTACATATAGCTTTAAATCTCTATCGTCTTCTATATAAAAATACTCTTTGGAATAATCTTCAATTGGAGGCTTATTATTTTCAAGTAAAAGCTCATTAATCTTTTCTTTAAATCTAATTATTTGTATATGGCTATCTTGAGAAAAAGTGTACTTTTTGAACTTCTTTCTTTCAATAAAGGATTTGCACAGCCTAGATAGGATTTCATCCTTGTTCTCCTGCCATAGCGATACGTGATATAGCAAGGTTGTATCATCCAGCTTTAAGTAATCCTCAACTGAGAGCTTTTCATTTCTGAATAGTTTTTCTATGATACTAGCTATTTCTATCTTATTGTCAGAAATATAAAGCTGCTTAGCTCTTTCAAATATTTTTTGCAATATCCCTTCCATTTGACGCTTTACTGAATGCTGATATACTTCTTTGTGCATGTAGTATCTTGCTAATATATATTCTTCTAAGGTTGCTATAAATTTTTGATGTATAAAAATTATAAGCTCGCCCTTAGAATTTTTTTCAACTCCAAAAGCTCTTATAAGTCTTTTAAAATCATAGTTTCCAGTGGTTACACTTGTAAAGTAAGCATCTCTTAATAAATAATCCATCCTGTCTGCATCTACTTGAGAGCTAACAAGAGTGGAGATAATAAAAAATATTCCATTTTCATCTTGATGCTTATATGCTTTGGATATAATTTCTGTAAGCCTTATCAAAAAATCTTCTCCAAACTCCTTCAGTATAACACTATTTATTTCAGTTTCAGTGCTTTTTAATATGCTAACTGCCCAGTCCTCATGCGATTTCATCATAAAGATTTTTTCAAAGGTGTGAGAAAATGGCCCATGTCCTATATCGTGAAGTAAGGCAGCGCATAAAGCCAAATCCTTATCCTCATTTTTTACTTCGTAGCCCATTTCTAAGAGCAGTGCGCTAAAATGTTCAATCAGCTTTCCCATTACATAATAGGTTCCTAGGCTGTGAGCCATTCGTGTATGCGTAGCTGTTGGAAATACCATATATTCGCAGCTGAGCTGTTTTATTCTGTTAAGTCTTTGAAATTCCTTAGTGTCAATTATCTTCATAAATCTTTGGTCAAAAACAATATCTGAATGAATGACATCCCTGATAATTTTTGTAGCTTTCATAGACCTAGTCCTTTCTATATTAGAAAAATTAAATATAAATCTTAAAAAAATTGGTGTAAAACAGGAAAAAATAGGTATATAGCTTAAAAGAATTAATAATGTTATCTACAAACTACTAAGAATAGATTTCACAATAATATTACCATTTTTTTCATGTATTATAATCATTTAGCTGTAAATTTAATTGATTTTATATTGGCGTCGAAAGGATGATTCCCATGGATACCAACAAAAATAATAATAATAGTTCAAAGGAAGCTAAAGCTTATCTGCCACCAGCTGAGGATGTAATTTTAAAATTTATGAACAAAAGAACTTACAAAGGTACTTTTATTGATTTTGGTTGCAATGATGGTTACTTTACTTTTACCTCAGAAAAGTTCTTCACCAATGTAATAGGAGTTGATTTAAGCATCAACACAATCAACGAACTACTTAGAACAAGGCCAGAATCCTCTGATGCAAAATTTATTAGATCTCATAACTACACAACTGCACTGCCTGATGGCTCTGCTGATGTTATTTTCATGTTTCATATATTAAAAAAAATACCAAACGTAAAACAATTTGTTAAAGAAATAAAAAGATTATTAAAAGAAGACGGTGAATTATGGATACTTGAAACAGAAAAAACAGAAGCTGACCTAGGCTTAAAAGCTTCTGATGACTATTTCATACCAAAAGAAGAGCTCATAACCAGATTAAAGGATGATGAACTCCACTTCATAGAATATATAGATATAAATGAAAGCTATTACGGAGTAAAATTTACAAAAAACGAGGATTTATTTATGCGTTTTTATCGTGAAGCTTAAGTCCTTTACTAGCTTCATTATCTACTATTACAATTATATCGTTATGAAATTGCAAAATAGAGGCAGGAACCTTTGGACTTACTTTTCCATAAATCATCCTCTCTACAATTTCCGACTTACTAGCTCCACTTGCTAGCAGTAAAATTTTCTTGCTCTTCATGATTGTTCCTATGCCTACACTGATAGCCTTTGTAGGCATAGAGTTTCTATCATCAAAATATTTTGCATTTGAATTTAAAGTAGCTTTACTTAAATCTACAAGATGAGTTTCCTTTTCGAAGTAGTCACTAGGCTCGTTAAATCCAATATGACCATTTACACCTATTCCAAGTAACTGAAGGTCTATTCCTCCTACAGCTTCTATAGATTTTTCATAACGTAAAGCCTCCTCGAAAGGATTCTCGGCTTCTCCATTTGGAATATGAGTATTGCTTATTTTTATGTCAATATGTTTAAATAAACGCTCCTCCATAAATACATGATAGCTACTTTTATGGCTGTTTTTTAAAGGATAGTATTCATCTAGGTTAAAGGTTAAAACCTCGGAAAAGGATACTTCTTTTTCCTTATAGAGCTTTATCAGCTCCTCATATAGACCTACTGGGGTAGATCCAGTAGCTAGACCTATTTTTATTTTAGGGTTTAGAATTATTTGGGAAGAAATTATTTTTGCTGCAAGCTTACTCATTTTTTCATAATTTTCCACTTGAATGACTCTCATGCTATTCCCTCCTCATCACAATAAATCTCCTAGAGTTTACTAGCAGTTGAAGCTCTTTTAATTGTCAGTATTCTTGTGTTTGATATATACCCTAAATATACTTTCATAAGCCTCATCCATGATGTCAAGCTGTGACTGCTTTATAATATTTCCTGAGTAAAAAGCTTCATTAACTAGCTCTCCAAGATTATGCTCGCTAAAACTGAATTTATTATTCAAGATATTCATAATTTCTTTTGGAGTACCCTTAATCTCGGCTTCATCCATTAATTTTGCAATACGAATTATTTCAAAATATCTCTTTTTAAACCCCTCCATACCCTTTTCCTTCTTAATCCTAAAATGTCTATATTCTTCAAAAAGCCTTTTTCTAAAAATCATACTTACTAATAAAGCTCCTCCTATTAAAAGTGCAATTAGCTTTGAGCTTATTTTCACTGGCTCATTTGAAGCTATCACCTCTGAGTCATCATACTCAAACCCTGCATCTTCTTGGTTGTTTCTGGATTCAGTTTCATTATCCTGACCTAAAGGATCAGATTCATCCTCATATTCATCTGTATTTCCGGATTCATTAAGCCTATTTCTTTGATCTATTTCTTCTTGAGTAAGACTACCTGTAGGTTCAAATGACAGCCATCCAGTTCCAGGAATATAAGCCTCTACCCAGGCATGAGCTCTATCTTCTCTGACTATATAAAGTCCAGCTTCATCCAATTCCTCATCCATTCGAAAGCCCTCTACGTATCTAGTAGCAATTCCTATACTTCTTGCCATAACTGCCATAGCTGACGAAAAATAAGTGCAGTATCCTTTTTTCTCCTCAAAAAGAAAATAATCCACAAAATCCCTATTTTCTGGAAGCTCTGAGGTGGTTAAAGTATAAGGATAGTTGTTTTTTAAATAATCCTCTAGTGCTAATAGCTTTTTATATACACCCTCTTGCTCACTTGTTATCTTCTCTGCTAAAGCTACTGTCCTATCTGTTACTGAGCTAGGTAGGCTTTGATATGGCTTAAGCATCTCTAGTTCTTCATCTGAATACTCTCTTTCACCTAAATAATCAACAGAAAAATAACCAACTTCATAGGGCTTTGTTTGATTTTTTTGACCATTATTTCTCATTATTTCCAAATCCATAGTATATATCAGTTCAGTATCCTCTATATTAGCGACTTCATAAGTAAAATATGGATTAAAAATTGTTCTAGTTTTTAAATTTTCAGGATAGATTTCTATTTTTTCAGGAATATAGCCTAGGGATTCAGGCTCTAGCTTGAGTTTATTATCCTGCATTTTATAATATAAGGGCTCTTTTAATTCCCATGAATATCCTGTGTATACATGCTTTACACTTCCTCTTAAGTACAAAGGCTCCTTGGCTTTGACTTTGAGTGCAATCCCATCCGAGAGCTCAACGCTTCCACCTAATTTCTTTGTATTTGGCTGATATGGCAAGTCTGAGAATCTAAAAGAGCTTCCACCTATAGCATCCTCAACAGTTTCTCTCATAGACTCTAAAATCGGAAATCTCGATGTCATTTCCTGTGCAAAATCATCTAAATAAACTACAGGCAGTTTTAATGGAATAATGAGAGCAAGAATACTTAGAGCAATCCCTATAATAGGTCCATAAAAATTAAGCCTCACTTCGTTTACATTATCATCAGGCTCAAAGCTAGCTTTATCTACAAAAAAAGCAAGGCTTCCCATTGTATAGATAATGGAATATAAATAGGCCCCTGGCACATAAAAATGCCAAGATAAAATAAAAAATACATAAAATAAAATAGTCACAAAGCCAAGTCTTTTTTTAATTAGAAGCATGACAAAAATGCAAACTATAGCTATCAGTATGAATTTAGAAAAGCTTTCATATCTTTCGATAGTTATATAAGTTCCACTAGCAAACATATCTGAAATCCAAGTAAAATATCCATTTATCTCTTTTTCTGTAATTAAGCTAATAAAAAGAAATAAAACTGAATAAAATCCTATTTCTAGCTGAGCTAGTGTAAGCTTTGGAATAATCGAGTACATAATAGTTCTAAGTTTATTAGATTTATATATAAGAACACAAATAAAATTAAAACAAGCCACAAGAAACATGCTTGTCGATAGTCCTTGCTGTATTCCTACAACTGAAAGAAGCATGCTGTAAATAGCCAAACTAATAAAATACAGTGCAAAGACTTTATATGTTTGGGAGGTTTTAATTTTCATCGTCATCAACCTTTTTATATTTTGGCCTTATAGTAACTGGCATGATATTGTCTTTTCTAAGATTTCTTTTAAGCTCCTCTTGCGCATCTGAAGCTTCAAAAACAATAGGCATGATATCAAATCCTCTTTTTTTAAGGGTAGTGATAATTCTGCATTTATTTAAATCTAAGGATGGTGTTAAAAGCACTATGCTGCTGTTAAAAGATAGACTTATAGCTTCATCTAGTAGAAATTTTTCTAGTGGAAGGCTTCCTTCAGGCTCGAAGCCAGCCAATCGTTTTAGTAAGGGCATAAAGCTACTCATGTCTCTAGCATTGAAATACGGGTGCTTGTTTGTTGAGTCTATATATAAAACCTCTATCTTATTCATAAGGGCATAATGGCTAATAGATGCTACTGTATCTACTAAGGTATCTTCAATTATCGAATACTCGTCATTGTCATATGAATGAGTATACGCATCTGCAAGAAGTATTAGCTTGGGTTTTGAAGAGGAATCATACTCATTTACATAAGGCTCTCCCAGTTTTGCAGTAAGTCTCTGATTTATTTTCTTCAACGGGTCTCCCTGTGTATATTTTCTAATTCGCTTTATACTAGTGTAGTCTTCACTAATAAGAGAGGCTATGGTTTGCTCTCCGAAATAGTCTGAAGGTGGAATATCAAATTCTTTTAGCTCTATTAGATTCGGATATACAGTCAAGATATCCTTTTGCTCAAAGAACTTCTCAACATAAAAAAGTCCTAGTGCATCCTTGGCTATTACCTTTACTTTCCCTATCTTGTAAAAGCCTCTACGCTTTGGATGCAAATCTCTTTTTATTTCATAATAGTCGTTGGCTGGTATATATATTTTTTCGCAAAACTCTGACTGTCTTAGCTTTTCATCACTTGTATTTGAAAAAGTTATATTGTTCGCTGGAATAAAGCTACCTAAATTAGCTAGCTTATATCTTATCCTCACTCTTTGTCCTGCAAAAATCTCTGTGCTTTCTATTTCAAATCTATATGCGAGCTTATTAACGTAATAAATAAGTGTAAGTAAAGAAAATAAAAGCGCTAATACCCACACCTTAAATACAAAGTTTGGAATATCGCCCCCTACTACTATAGTGAGTGCAATAATCACTCCTCCTATGAAATAGAATTTATATGATGCTATATTAACCATCCTAAACCTCCAAAGGCACCGCTGTTGAATCCATAATCTCCTTTAAGATTAGCTTTTCGCTTTTACCTTGATACTTTGCCTGAGGAGATATAAATATCCTATGCGAAACTATATCAATAAATAGCTCCTTTACATCTTCCGGAATCACATAGGCTCTTCCTCTTAGATAAGCAAGAGCTTTACTGGCATTATATAAAGCAATTGTTGCTCTTGGGCTAGCTCCTAAGTCAACTAGCTCATGCTTTCTCGTTGCTCTAGTTAGCCTTACAATATATCGCTTAATAGATTCTGAAACAAAAATAGCTTCAGCTTTTTTTCTAGATTCCATTATAGACTGTATATCTACAATAACTGGCAAGGTTTTTGCACTGATATTTAGCTCAAGCAGCTTCAGTTCCTCTTGTTCATCAGGATATCCCATGGATAGCTTCATAAAAAATCTGTCTAGCTGTGACTCTGGCAGTGGAAATGTCCCTTCATGCTCTATTGGATTTTGAGTTGCTATAACCATAAATGGATCCTCTAGCTTATAGGTTTTGTTATCCACTGTTATCTGTTGCTCTTGCATTACCTCAAGCAAGCTAGATTGAGTTTTTGGAGAGGTTCTATTTATTTCATCTGCAAGAACCAGCTGTGAATGAAGTGGCCCTTTTTGAAAATGAAACTGAGCATCCTTAGGATTAAAAACTGAAATCCCTAGCAAATCTGCAGGAAGTAAATCTGGCGTGAACTGAATTCTGCTAAAGCTAAGGTCCATAGACTGGGCAAGTGCTCTCACAAGGGTAGTTTTTCCAACCCCTGGAACATCCTCAAGTAGTACATGTCCCTTGCATAAAAGCGCTATTATTATTTTTTCAATGATTTCATTTTTACCTATTACTACCTGTTCGACATTTTTTATAAGCTGTGCTATCATGACATATCTCCCATCTATTTAAAATCACATAATTTTCATATTTTTCTAACTTTATATTTTAATTATATTATATAGCATTTTGAATACTAAGTTTATTTTTTTATGTTTTTCTTTAAATAATTCGGGTATATTTGATATTGTATCGACTTAACATCGAAGGGAGGGTTTACAAAAATGAAAAATGTGACAATTTATACTAGTTCATCTTGTTCTTACTGTCATGCAGCAAAAGATTATTTCAATGAAAATAATATACCTTATACTGAAAAAAATGTAAGTGAAGATCCAGAAGCTAGAAAAACTTTAATCCAAAAGAAAATCATGGGTGTTCCTGCGATTTTTATAGAAGATGAAGTAGTTGTAGGTTTTGACAAAGAAAGAATAAATGAATTACTAGAAATCTAACAAAAAAAGTGACTGTAGCTAAATCTGCAGTCACTTTTTTATATTTAGAACTTAGAACCTCTCATATTTTATAGCTTATCAGTTACTCTTCTTATGATTATTAATTCCTCTCATATTTTAAATCTTAAGACAGATTTTCATAAATTTGATTGTAAATATTTGGAGTTAATAATTTAACAATTTTATTGACTTTTTAGCGCTCTGCTGATACTCTGTATTTAGAATAATTCATTAAAAATTTATCAATAAATTATTCTTCGCTTTTTCTAAGAGGTGAGCCTTTTATTAAGAGTGCTTTTGAAATGAACATCCTGATAGAAAAGAGAATTCTAATCTTCAAGGATCGGGCAAATAGGCATATTCAACCTATGGATCCTTCCATAGGTTTTTTTGTTTGCAGATTCAATAACTAGTGAAGGAGGTATATTATGTCTCAAAAAATAGCTGTGATAGGAGCAGTTTTAGAATCACCTGATATTAGTCAAGAAAGATTCAACCATGTCCTATCTGAGTTTAAAGGCATAGTAAAAGGCAGAATGGGCATTCCCTTTCCAGAAGACAATATATCAGTTATATCTATAACTGTTGTAGGTAGTCTAGACGAGATAAACAGTCTTACTGGAAAACTTGGCAATATTCCTTCTGTTGTAGTCAAAACATCCATATCAAAGAAGGAAATAACCGCTTGATGCGTGATTTAATCAATGAGCTCTATCAGGAGCAAACCCTTTCAAAAGCCAATCTTATAAACCTTCTTCTTCATATAAATGATGAAGAAAGGGAGTATCTTTATGAAAAAGCCTATAGCGTGCGCTACGAGCATTACAAAAACAGCGTGTATGTGAGAGGCTTAATAGAATTTTCCAACTACTGCAAAAACGATTGTACCTATTGCGGAATCTCTATACATAATAAGGAATTAACCCGTTATCACATGACCCCAGAGGAAGTAATAAAAACTGCAGAAATCGGATATAGCTTAGGCTTTAGAACATTTGTAATGCAAGGTGGAGAAGATACTTCATTTACAGATGATAAGTTTGCAGCTATTATTTCCAGCATTAAAACTCAGTTTCCTGAGGCTGCTGTAACCCTCTCTATCGGTGAGCGTTCAAAAGAGAGCTATCAAAAGCTTTACGATGCAGGAGCAGATCGTTTCCTAATCAGACATGAAACTATTAATAAAAAACTATATGAAAAGCTCCATCCAAAAATGTCTTATGAAAATAGAATTAAATCGCTTTTTGATTTAAAAGACATAGGATTTCAGGTAGGTACAGGTTTCATGGTAGGTGTCCCTGGTCAAGAAATTGAGGATATAGCAAATGACCTCTTATTTATAAAGGAGCTTAATCCTCACATGATAGGTATAGGGCCATTTATCCCTCATAAAAACACGCCTCTTAGAGATGAATCTGCTGGAAGCGCTGAACTTACCTATACATTAATTGCAATACTTAGGCTTATGCTTCCTACTTCGCTTATACCATCTACGACTTCACTTGCAACTTTGAAAGCTGAAAATAGATACAAGGGATTTAGAGTTGGTGCAAATGTAGTAATGCCAAATCTTACCCCTTATGATTATAAAAAGAGCTACCAGCTCTATGATGGAAAGAAAATAACTGATACCGAAAGCTACGAGGCACTTGAGCAATTAAAAAAGGAATGCTTAGATGCAGGGTTTTATATTGATATGGCGCGCGGTGATTATAAAAATTGGAGGAGAAAATAATGATAAATGAACAATTGATATACGAAACTCTAGAAAAAAATAAAAATGTACCTAAAGAAGCTTTACTAGACATTATAGATAAAGGTTCTAAGCTTCAAGGTCTTACTTATGATGAGATAGCGGCTATACTTCAAAATGACGACGAAGAAGTAACAAAAGCTCTTTTTAAAGCTGCTGGAGAAATCAAAAATAAAATTTATGGCAATAGAGTTGTAATGTTTGCTCCTTTATATATTTCTAATTACTGCGTAAATTCATGTAAATACTGCGGCTATCAAGCCTGTAATCAGTTTGACAGAAAGAAACTGTCACAAGAAGAAATCATACAGGAAGTAAAGATATTGGAGCAAATGGGTCATAAAAGAATTGCTCTTGAAGCAGGAGAAGACCCTAATAACTGTCCTTTGGATTACGTTCTAGAGGCTATTGACACAATCTACTCTGTAAAAACAAATGATGGAAATATCAGACGTATAAATGTAAATGTCGCAGCTACAACAGTTGAAAATTACAAAAAACTTAAAGATAGAGATATCGGAACTTATATCTTATTCCAAGAAACTTATCATCGTCCTACCTATGAGGTAATGCACACAGATTGCTTAAAAGGCAACTATGAATACCATCTTACTGCTTTTGACAGAGCTATGGAAGCAGGAATAGATGATGTAGGCGCAGGGGTTTTATTTGGGCTATATGATTATAAATTCGAAGTACTTGGCCTTATGATGCACAACGCACATCTAGAGCAAAAATATGGAGTTGGTTTTCATACTATATCTGTTCCTAGACTTAAAAAAGCAGAAGGTATGGATTTAGATATGTTCCCTCATATCCTTGATGATGAAACCTTTAAGCGCCTTATAGCTGTAATTAGACTTGCTGTGCCATTTACAGGTATGATACTTAGCACAAGAGAATCTGTGGAGCTTAGAAGAGAAGCTATACACTACGGTATTTCTCAAGTAAGCGCTGGCTCATCAACTGGTGTAGGTGGATACAAGGAAAGAGAAGACGGAAGATCTGTAGAGCAGTTTGATGTGTCTGACCACCGTTCTCCACTAGAGGTTGTCAAGTCTCTTTTAGCTCAAGGCTTCGTACCTAGCTACTGTACAGCATGCTATAGATCAGGTCGTACTGGGGATAGATTTATGCAGCTTGCCAAATCAGGAAACATCCACAATGTATGTAGTCCAAATGCTCTAATGACTCTTATGGAATATGTAGAGGATTTTGGAGATAGCGAGCTTAAATCTTCTGCTAAAGAGCTAATTTACAAAGAAGCAGAAAAGCTAGAAAATGAGAAAGTAAAAGCTCTATTAATAAAAAATCTTGGATTAATAGAAACTGGCGAAAGAGATTTATTCCTATAGGAGGCTGAAAATGAATACTACACCTTCTGGAAACAGAACCCATATAGGGATATTTGGAAAAAGAAATGCAGGAAAATCTTCGTTATTAAATGCAATAACTGAGCAAAAGGTATCACTAGTTTCAGATATTGGTGGTACCACTACTGACCCTGTAAAAAAAGCTATGGAGCTTCTTCCTTATGGTCCAGTATTATTTATAGATACTGCTGGTCTAGATGATGTAGGAGTGCTAGGAGAGCTTAGAAAAAATAGAGCTAAGGAAATGTTCACTCAGATAGACTTTGCTCTCATTGTCCACGATATAAATGATATAGATAAAGAGTTTGAGTCAGAGCTTTTGCGAGAATTTAAAAGATTTTCTGTTTCATATATGATAGTTATTAACAAGCTAGATTCAGCTGATGAAAAAACTAAAAAGCAAATACAAGAAACTTATCCAGAAGCTTTCTTCTTATCTACTTCTAAAAGAGAAGACGTACTTGATTTTAAAAAAGCTCTGATTAATAAGCTTTCAAAAAAAATGGAAGAGGAAACCATAATTGGGGACCTACTACCTTATGGCAGTCACGTTGTCTTGGTTGTTCCTATAGATTCAGAAGCTCCAAAAGGAAGAATCATCTTGCCTCAGGTTCAGCTGATAAGAGATGCACTAGACCATGGTATAATCTGCCACGTAGTCAGAGATACCGAGCTATCTGATACCCTAGAAAGACTAGATAAGGTTGATTTAGTAGTTACAGATTCACAGGCCTTTCAAGAGGTATCTAAAATAGTACCTGAAGAAATACCTTTAACTAGCTTTTCTATATTATTTGCGAGACAAAAAGGCGATTTAAAAACCTTCTATGATGGGATAAAGGTAATAGAAAGCCTTCCTCCTGATGCTAGGATATTGATGGCTGAAATATGCACACACAATACCTCTCATGAAGATATAGGAAGATATAAAATTCCTGCTCTCCTAAAAAGAAATCTTGGGGAATCACTTAGATTTGAATTTTTCCAAGGTAATGAATATCCACAGGATGTATCGAATTACGATTTGGTAGTCCACTGTGGTGGCTGTATGATGACTAAAAAACAGATGAATAATAGACTTAATCTTTTAAATCAAGTAGCTGTTCCTGTAACAAATTATGGAGTACTTCTTGCTTGGGGCGCTAGGATTCTGGAGCGGTCTATGAAACCCTTTAAAAACGAACTCTAGTAAAAAATCCTCTATGTCTTTTAATAAGCTCATAGAGGACTTTTTTGATTGTGTATTTAATTATTAATTTTCATCTTTTCCGCAGCATTTTTTGTATTTTTTTCCGCTGCCACAAGTACAAGGATCATTTCTTCCTATTCTATCACCTTTTACTATAGTCTTACTCTTTTTGTATTCTTTTTCTATTTCTTCTCTTTTTTCCTTAGTAAGAAGCTCTTCCCACTGTGGTAATGTGTATAGCCAGTCAGCCTTTGCATCATGCATATTGAAATACAGTTTTTCCATATCCACATCTAGAGTTATTTCACTATCTTCTTCTAGATTTTCAACGTCATACTCAGATACTAAGCTAGTGTTTATTCCATCCATAAAACCAACAAAGGTTTTAGTATCGATTTCGAATCTTTCTGCTAAATCCTTTAACTTACCTGAAACCTTTTCATCTTTATTAGAAAGCAGATACTCATATATTTTTTGTTCTTTTGGTAGATATTCCTGCCAAAAGCTTTCGTATTCAGCCTCAGACTTTGGTTCGTAAGCCTCTTTTTTCCATGCTTCATAAAGAGCCATTTTGATATTCATCCTTTCATATACCATATATTCTAAGAAATAATCAGCAATTCTAAATTGCTCATTTTTATATTATATAGCATAAAAAGCCATAATAAAACCCTTAATTAGCTAACAGGTGAAG
The DNA here is from genome assembly GCF_900168025.1 of Acetoanaerobium noterae. Classification (NCBI taxonomy): domain Bacteria; kingdom Bacillati; phylum Bacillota; class Clostridia; order Peptostreptococcales; family Filifactoraceae; genus Acetoanaerobium; species Acetoanaerobium noterae. The sequence continues at coordinate 118,695 of NZ_FUYN01000003.1, forward strand.
CCTTTTTAAGTGGTGCATATAAAATTCCTACTATAAATAGGGATATTGCCATTTCTGGTAATAAATAGCCTGCATTGTATACTATAGAATACCAAACTGGATTCATAGTTTCAGGAGCATATGCTCCAAACACCACTACCCCTGATATAACATGGCACACAAATCTTAAAAATACACCAAATCCACTTCCTACTAGGCTACCTGCTCTAGTGTTGTTAAAAAGACCAGCAAAGCCTAAAACTGAAAATGCTATAAAATAATCAAATAATAAAGATACTATATGATAGCTGTATTTTGGACCTAGTATAAATTGAAGAGCTCCATAAGCAAGCCCTGTTAATAAACCATTTTTAAATCCCCATCTAAGCGAAAATATTATTATGGGTACCATACTTCCTGCAGTAACTGAACCTCCATAAGGAGCCTCAAATATCTTTACATAGCTTAAGATTTGGGCAAGAGCAATCATTATTCCTGCCTCTACCATCATTCTGGTCGACATTTTTTCCATTTTTTCCTCCTCAATAATTTAAATTTTTTATACTTTAATCAAGCAAAGATTTTTAATTAACCTAAAAACCTTTTTATACTTACACTAAAAAATTTATTTTTTCTATCATTGTAATTATACAATATTTATATCAGTTTTAATCATTTATAGCTTAAATATTTTTCTACATCCTGGGTAGTATTGAGATTCGTAAATATTTCTTCGCTAAATCCAAGCTTCTTCCACTCAGATTCTGAAATTACTTTGGTTCTTGAGCATTCAAATATAGCCCTAATTGAGCGTCTATTTTGGTTTATAAGTTCCTCTATTCTTGGAATCAAGCTTTTGGAGTAAAACCCAGGAAAAGGCTCAAAATATCCATTTTTTTCTGACAAGATAATTTCATTATCATCCATATATTTCATCATAAAGCTTATATATTTTGTGTCTATAACTGGCATATCACAAGGTATAACAAAAAGTTTATCGCTTTGAGCCATTTCAAGAGCCGAAATCATTCCTCCTAGTGGTCCAACACCCTTTACTTTATCAACAGCTATTTTATCATGATTGAATTCTGATTTTTTTTCTATGCTATCTACTGATATAATTATGTCATCAAATAAACTATCTAGCTTTTTTATTGTGCTCTCAATTAATTTTTTGTTCTGCAATACCATGGTGCTCTTGTCGAATCCCATGCGACTAGATTTTCCCCCAGCAAGTACAACTGCACTACCAAAATCTCTCATAGAAACTCTCCCTTTGTAAATCTATTTAAAGGCTTTAACTGATAAAGCTTTAAATATAGTAAAAAGTTCATCCCCAATATTTATGTTCATCTCTTTATATGATGTTTTCGTTATTACAGCTTTTATAGGTGCTCCTATATCAAGTGTAATTCTCATATTCATATCGTCCTCTTTTATATCTATAACTTTTCCTTTGTGAATATTTCTTGCACTGCAAATGACATCTTGCTTGCTTAATATTATATCATCTGGATCCACTGATATTTTTACATCTCCAGATAAAGTTGTGTTTACTCTAATTAAAACCTGCCCAATATCAACAAAAATTTCATCATCCTTATGAATAACTGTCCCCGAAAAAATATTTTGGGAGCCTTTTAACTGAGATAAATATGCTTTTAGCTGAGAATCCGATATCCTTATATGTCTTCCTACTTGATGAGCAGTGAGTTCTCCTCTTTTTATCATCTCATAAATAGTATATTTAGATATTTTTAATATCTGCCCTGCTTCTTCTGGAGAATATAAATTGTCTATATTCATATAGTCACCACTTTTCATTTATAATTACTAGTTTATTTACTTCTATACTACCATTATACTTAACTAATGCTTAATTTTCATCGTTTGTTTTTAAAATCAAAATAAATTCTCCTTATAAATGTTTATAAATAAAAGCACTAGAATACTCTTATTCGCTGAGAGCTATCCTAGTGCTTTACTTTAGTTATTTCTACTTATCTTTTCTTGAATAATATTTTGTATGAAGTAGTTCATGTGATTTATGGCCAAGAGGATTTTTTAGAAAATCTTTGTATAGCTTTTTAATTGCTGGATTTTCATGAGATTTTCTAAGCTTGCTTTCACTATCGTGCTGATAGGTTCCACTTATTCTATTTTCATATGCCATAGGTTTATGCTTAGGAAGCAGTACTTTTGGCTGTCCTCCACCACTTATACATCCCTCTGGACATGTCATAACTTCTACAAAGTGATAATCAGCTTTTCCATTTTTCATAGCTTCTATTATAGGCTCTACATTTTTTAGGCCTGCAACTACAGCTACTTTTAGTTCTAAGTCTCCTACCTTGATTATAGATTCGCTGAAGTTTTTATTTCCTCTTACAGCTACAACATCTACGCTATCGATTGGTTGATTTGTGATTAGCTCATAGCCTGTTCTAATTGCAGCTTCCATAACTCCACCAGTAACACCAAAGATATTTCCTGCTCCAGTATAATTACCAAGAGGCTGATCAAAATTTTCTTCTTGAAGATTTACAAAATCAATATCCATTTCTTTTATCAAATAAGCAAGCTCTCTAGTTGTAAGTACAACATCTACATCTCTTTCTCCACTGCTATTCATTTCTTTTCTTTCACTTTCAAAGCTTTTACATGTGCATGGCATTATGGATACACTAGCTATATCCTTCGCTGATTTGTTATCTAGCTTTGCACCGTAAGTTTTAAATATTGCTCCAGCCATTTGCTGAGGAGATTTACAGGTTGATAGATGGTCTAAATACTCTGGATGTGATTGCTCCATGTATTTTACCCATGCTGGACAGCATGAAGTAAACATAGGTAGCTTTTCATTTTTTGTAACTCTTTCAATTAGCTCTGTTCCTTCTTCCATGATAGTTAAATCAGCTGAGAAGTTTGTATCATACACCCTATCAAATCCTAGTTTTCTAAGTGCTGCAGCCATTTTACCAGGAGTTAGGCTTCCTAAATCCATTCCAAAATCTTCTGCAATTGCAACTCTTACAGCTGGTGCACACTGAACTACTGAGAACTGATTCTTATCATTCAATATATCTAATACTTTATGTATGTTGTTATCATAATAAGCTGCAAACAAAGGTTCTTTTATACCTTTTAGCATCTTTCTATCGGATAGCTTTTTCTCAATTGGTTCTATTTCTTCGTCAAAAACAGAGGCAAATGAGCTGCACATCTGTACACATTGACCACATAAAACACATTTATTTTCATCTATTGATTGAGGCTTTCCAGCATTACCGCTTATTGCATCCACTGGACAAACATCCGAGCACATCTTACATCCTGTACATAGTTCTTGATCTATTAAAACAGCCATGATTTTCCCCCCTGTTATAAGTTTTTCATTGTTTCTAAAATGCTTAATGCCGCTTTTAGATTCTTAGTCTTTTTATCAAGTGCAGGCTCCACGAGACTAAGAGCATCCTTTGGACAGGCCTCTATACATGCATATCCATCCATTTTGCTACATAAATCACATTTATAAGCTATTTTCTTAGGCTCTTCAAGACCATATTGCTGTACTTCTTGAGCTTCATTGTACTCTGGAAGCAGCTCTAGTGCTCCAAAAGGACAAGCTAAGATACAAGTTTTACAGCCTATACACAGCTTTTCATCGACTACAATAGCATTATCAGCTTTCTTGATAGCATTTACTGGACAACTATTTGCACATGGAGCATCTTCACAATGTCTACACTGCACAGGCATAGCAAAGTCCTCGTCCTTTACTAAGAATAATCTTGGTATCACTGGAGTTTTTACTGTACCTACAGTGTACCTTGTTTCATTCTTTGAATTGTGAACTGTAAAGCAAGCCAATTCACATGTTCTGCAGCCTACACATTTCGTAGGATCAGCAATTACAAAACTGCTAATTTCATTTCTCATATCCTTCTCCCCTTTGTTTTTATTATCTATTTAAGAAAATCGCTGTGTCCTTTAGAACTTTATATCTTAGGTTTTTAGTATCAATCTTTGCTTCACTAAAAACCATTTCAATTGCATCTTCGTTGATAATCTTACTATAAGCCCCTTGATTATATATATTAAGCCTTGAATTACGTACAAAGCCTACTAAAGTTATTTGGTGTGCTTTGCAAAGCTCAAATGCCATACTTGTAGGTGCTGACTTTGTAAAAATCGTCTTAATTCCTGCGTTTATGCATTTCAGAGCCATATCTTGAGAAAGCCTTCCACTTGTCATAATCGCTATATCTTTTGGATTGATTTTCATTATTGAAATATGACCTATTAATTTATCTAAGGCATTATGTCTTCCTACATCCTCAAAAGCTTTAATATAACTATTTGTATCTAAAAATCCAATACAATGTGCTCCCCCAGTTTTTGAAAAAAGCTTTGAGTAAGATAAATTTTTTTGCATAGACTCAAAAATTAAATTAGGATTGAAAAATCTTATGTTATCATCCTCTAAATCATCCATTTCTTTTCTAATTTTCTCGCTTAGCTCAACTATAGCTTCACTCTTATCTTCGCTTATGCTAAGGTTTTTTATATCATCAAAATTGGATATAATATCAAAGCTCACTAAATATCCAACAACTAGTTCCTTTATATAGGTTGGACTGCAATAAAATATATTAGTAGCTATAAGCTTATCATTTTGATAGATTTTTAATTCTATTTTCTGCTCTATTATCAGATAATCCTCGCATATGCTAAAGCTTCCACTATTTAGCTTGATAATTCCACTTACTTTTATGCAATCCTCGCTTGAACTTAAGTCCATAGGATTATTAGTTTTTCTATTTAAAAATAAATCTGCCATTGTGAATATCCCCTTTATTTACATCCTCGATATTCTCTGGAATTATAAGCACTGCATCTGATTTTGATACAGTCATAAGGTGGTTTGAGCATTGAGAGCTAGTATTGTAAGCTATATATTCGTCACCGACCTTTTCAACATTTACGAAGATATATTTAGTTCTTCCTTTTCTTAGCTTAAACCCATCCCCTATTTTCATTGGTATAGTTTCTACATGCTCCATAGTCATATTTCCCATGGATTGTCTTAGGCTTGGTTTTACAAATTGTTCAAAAGCTGTGATTACAGACATTGGATTTCCTGGAAGACTGAAAAACAATTTATTATTGTACTTAGCAAAGGTTATTGGCTTTCCAGGCTTAATAGCAACCTTTGTAAATTTTATTTCAGCGCCAATTTCTTCTAACACCTCTAGCACGAAATCAAAGTCTCCAACAGAAGCTCCCCCTGTGCTTACTATAAAATCACAAGTCTCAAAGGCTTTTAAAACTGTAGCTTTCAGTACCTCTTTATCGTCTGGAATTATGTCAAATGCTACTGGAAGTGCTTTTATTTGGTTTATCATTGCCTCAAGCGTATAGGTATTGCAGTTTCGTATCTTTCCTTTTGATATTTCTTGATCTATATCCACTAATTCATCGCCTGTAACTAGGCATGCTACTGTGGGAGGTTTATATATTGAAACTTTAGGATATCCTAAAGATGCCAATAGTCCAATATCTGCTGGAGTAATTTGTTTCCCTGTTTCTAAAACTAAATCTCCCGAAACAAGTTCTTCTCCTTTAAAAATAATATTACTTCCTTTTTTAACTGGTGATTCAATTATTATCGTGTCTTTCTCAGCCTTTACTTTCTCAATTTCTATAACCGTATCTGCACTAGCTGGAACTGGCGCTCCTGTCATAATTTTTACAGCTTCACCTGGATTTAACTCTTTTTCATAATAGTCACCAGCTTTTACTAGAGCTACTACTTTAAGAGTTTTAGTATCATTAGCTTTATCCATATTATAGGCATATCCATCCATAGCTGATTTGTTAAATGGAGGCAATGTGTCCTTTGAAAAGATGTCTTGTGCTAAAATATAACCACTGGCTTCTAAAATGCCTACCTCTTGTGTGGGCTGTAGCTTAGTTTCCTCTAAAATTATTTCAAGCGCATTTTGAATGCTTATCATAATTGTCACCTCGCACTTTTTTATATACAATCATAATTAAAATTAATATTTATTATATATTTATACATTATTTTTATTATACAACGTAGGTTTTGATATAGCAATTAATTCGAATCATAATAATTTGTTTTTTCTGAAAACTAAGGTTTATGTTCCCATAACTTTAATTGCTCCTACTATTGTACCCAGTATAATAATGCAAAGACTTGCTAACTTGATTAGCTCTATCACTATGTTTTGCCATGCACTTCCCATCTCATTTTGTGAATTATTTGCTGATAAATTTAAGCTGTGAAGCTCTTTTATACTTGTCTTAATTTCTTCAATATCTGCCTGAATCATTTTTACATAGGTTCTAGTTTCAGCCTGTGAGGTTTCTAAATCTCTAAGCCTTTTATCTTGTTCTAATATTTCCTGCATAATAATAACCTCCTTTTCCTTTTTAAACTTTAAATTAAACTTGATTAATTAAATTTCTTCTAACTATATATATGGAAATTTTGTAGTATAAAGATAGTAAGTAAAAAAATCCCTTGGGTTTATAAAAAAGAATGGTTATAATCATAATTAGACAAAATTAATAAGAAAAGGAGTGCTTTATTTGAAAAAAGGTGATTTTATATGGGGAATTATACTTTTATCTGTTGCTTTATTTATACTGATGCCTGCTACTCACATAGTATTTGTTGATTTTACTGCAGGTCATCCTTATATCAGTGGATTTATTAAGTTTGGAATACTTGCTACAATGGGAGAAATGTTAGCTATCAGGATATCAGTAGGTGACTGGAAAAAACCAGCTGGTTTAATCTACAGAGCGATAATTTGGGGTTTTCTAGGTATAGTAATAACTCTTATGTTCCAAATATTTGCAGCTGGAGTTACTGGTGCTTTGGAAAAAGGCTATCTACCTGGTAAAGGGTCTAGCTTTGCATTTGCTTTCTTTGTAAGCTCAATTATGAACCTTACCTTTGCTCCTACATTTATGGCTTTTCACAGATTTACAGATACCTATATAGATATGGTATATGAAGGAATAAAAAATATAAAAGCTGTAGATGTTGTTGGAAGAATAGATTTTAAAGGCTTTGTTTCTTTTGTACTTATAAAAACAGTTCCTTTATTTTGGATACCAGCTCACACTATAACATTTATGCTTCCTCCTGAGTACAGAGTATTGACAGCAGCATTTTTATCACTAGCTCTTGGAATACTACTTGCGATGGGCAAAAGAGGCGGAAAAAAGTAATAAATCCGCTTTATTTAGATACGTTTATATAACAAAGGAGTTATTTCTTATGACTGAAAACCAAAAACCTAAAAGGCGAGCTCGCTACAAAGGTACTCATCCTAAAACATTTAAAGAAAAATATAAAGAGCATGACCCAGAAAAATATTCTGATGAAATTGAAAAAGCAATTCAAAGAGGAAATACTCCTGCAGGTATGCATATCTCCATTGCGGTAAATGAAATCTTAGAATTCTTTCAAATCAAACCTGGTCAAATTGGTTTTGATGCAACTCTTGGTTATGGTGGGCACACACTTGAAATGCTTAAATGTCTCGAGCATCAAGGCTGTATTTTTGCCACGGATGTAGACCCAATCGAATCTCAAAAAACAAAAGCACGTCTTGAATCGCTTGGATATGGTGAAGATATGCTTAAAATTAGAAATATGAACTTTTCTGAAATAGATAAGATTTCTAAGGAAGCTGGAAAATTCGATTTTATTCTTGCTGATTTAGGTGTATCCTCTATGCAGATTGATAATCCTGATAGAGGTTTTACTTACAAAAGAGAAGGCCCTCTAGATTTACGTCTAAATCCAGAAAAAGGAATTTCGGCGGCAGAGCGCCTAAAAGAAATGAATCAATATGAAATAGAAGGTATGCTTTTAGAAAACTCTGATGAGCCTCATGCAGAGATAATTTCAAAAGCAATTATTAAAAGATTTGAAGAAGGCGAAAAAATAGAAACAACTAGCCAGCTTAGAGACTTAATAGAAGATACTCTTAGCTTTATACCTTCTAAGGATCGTGAGCAAGAAATCAAAAAAACTTGCCAGCGTGTTTTTCAGGCTTTACGAATTGATGTAAATCAAGAATTTGAAGTTCTTTATGATTTCCTTGAAAAGCTGCCAGCTGTATTAGCTCCAAATGGAAAAGTTCTAATTATGTCCTTCCACTCTGGAGAAGATCGTTTAGTGAAAAAATCATTCAAAAATTATTATCGCGAAGGTATTTATTCAGAAATATCAACTGATGTAATTAGACCTTCGGCTGAAGAATGTAATAGAAATCCAAGAGCACGTTCAACAAAAATACGCTTTGCAATTCGTGCTTAATATAATAAAAGGGCTGCCACACTAAATCTGAAGTGCGACCGCCCTTTTATTGTGAATTCAAATTTTAATTGTTATAATACAAGCTCTCTGATGCAAACTCTGCATCACTAGTTACATCAATTCCTAGCTGTCTGTATGTTTGCTCATCTACTGCAGACAAAATAGTTGTGCTATGAGCTTGGCAGTTTTTAAGCATTAGCAGTTTTTCCATAGCAATCTGAGCAGTATGGTTTGTAGCTGCGCAAATGCTTAATGCTATAAGAATCTCTTCGCTATTTAAGTAGCTAGTTGAATTTCCGCTCATTTTACATTTAAGCTCTCTTATAGGCTCTAATATAACTGGAGATATCAAATGAATTTCATCAGATATATTTCCATAGTATTTTATTGCGTTTAGAAGGGCTGCAGCTGCTGCATCCATTACTTCAGAAGCCTTTCCTGTAAGTATAGTTCCATCGTTAAGCTCTATAGCCATAGCAGAACCTACGCAGTTTTCACCTTCCACTTCTTTTAATTTAGTTGAACGCTCTCTAGCAGGAAGTACAACTTTTCTGTCTTCAGGCTTTAGGCTCAGTTCTTCCATGATAAGCTTGATACGCTCTAAGCTATCAGTATCTGCATATCCTTTTTTATATTCACAAGCAACCTTGAAATATCTTCTAATGATTTCTTGCTTTGAGGCTTCCTGAACAACTTCATCGTCCACAATTCCGTAACCCACTCTATTAACGCCCATATCCGTAGGTGATTTGAAAACTGATTCCTTTTTAGTTATTCTCTCAATAATTCTCTTTAATACAGGAAAAGTCTCTATGTCTCTGTTATAATTAACAGCTATTTGATTATATGCATCCACATGGAAAGAGTCTATCATGTTAATATCTTTTAAATCCACTGTAGCAGCTTCATAAGCTATGTTTAAAGGATGCTTTAAAGGCACATTCCACACAGGAAAAGTCTCGAATTTTGAATAGCCCGCTATTTTTCCATTTTTATTTTCATGGTAAAGCTGGCTAAGACAAGTTGCAAGTTTTCCACTTCCTGGTCCTGGTGCTGTTACTACTACTATTGGCTTTGTAGTTTCTATGTATGGATTTTTTCCATAGCCTTCGTCACTTACTATTGTATCTACATCTGTAGGATAGCCTTTTGTAGCTCTGTGTGTATATACCTTTATGTTTCTTCTTTCTAGCTTGTTCATAAAGATATTGGCAGAAGGCTGATCTTCATATCTAGTAATAACTACGCTATTTACATCTAGTCCATAGCTTCTAAGATCATCGATTAATCTTAGCACATCTAAGTCGTAAGTAATACCAAAATCGCCTCTAATCTTGTTTCGCTCAATATCCCCTGCGTAAACACAAATTATTACTTCTAACTTGTCTTTAAGTTTTTGAAGTAGCTTAATTTTAGCATTTTCATCAAAGCCTGGAAGTACTCTTTTTGCATGCATGTCAAAAAGTAACTTTCCACCAAACTCTAAATAGAGCTTGTCATAGTCATTTACTCTCTCGAGTATAAATTTAGACTGTTCTTCAAGATACTTCTTCGGATCAAAGCCAATTTTCATATTCACTCTTCCTTTCCCCATATAAAATTAATAAAGAAATATTATGCCATATCCGATATAAAAAGTAAACTGGTTTGTTTTCATATTTTTATGTTTTTTTGTATGTATCTTGTATCCATTTAGTAATATGTCCAAGATAATTATATTAATTTCACATTCTTTTTAGATAATTTTTCTTATATATAATTAATAATTATATTTAGTCCTAAAGTGCTATAATCAAAAGTAAAGGTATAAAAGTTAGAACTTCAACCTTTAGAGCAATTAAACTTTTTCATTTTTCAAGTTATCATTGCTGTATTTACAATAAAAAAATCAACAGAATCTATCTGCTATCATTCGGAAAGGAAGGTCTATGAGCAAAGCTAAATTTCCACTAAGAATATATATATTGATTGTGCTTTTTCTCTGTCACCTTTTATCAGTAACCTATGAAAGTGATTTATATGGAAATATATTTTCTCCTATAGTTGCTTTTTATTCCTCTTATGTAATCTATTCCAGTGTTAAAAAAAGAGCTCAGAAAGAAACTGATTTAACCTGGTATTTTTTATTTGGCTTCACTTTCCTTTGGGGAATAATAGATACCCTTTGGCTTATTTATGACTCATTTTTAAGTATTGATGTCAATGATACTCTAATTCCTTCACTATATACTTTTCCGAGCATTATTCTTGCTGGACTAGTACTGTATGTTTTTGGAAGAGTTCATAAAAAATGGAATAAATTTCAGTTACTAACAGATATTACTGGAATAGGTATAATATTGATGATATTAATCTGGTCTTTTATATTTTCAAAGACTAGTATGAGATATGAATCAAGTTTTGATTTTATAAACACAATTGTTTATATGCTCACTGATTTTATAGCTCTTGCATCCTATATAGTTTTTTATTCATCTGCGAGAAAAAAGAAAACTCCTATAAGCTTTAATATTGTTTTCTTAGGCATATTCATCTATACCTTTACCGATTTTTACTATGCGTATTTAGATCTAACAGAAACATATATTGCTAATACATTAATTGACTCTTCATATACCTTGACATGTATGTTATTAGCTTTAGGTTCATATTTTAGAAGTATCCGTCCAATAAAAGATATCTCAGTTAAGGCTTATGATGGATTGCCCTATAACTATGGAAACTCAAAGAAATTTCAAATTCTTGTTGTTTTACCTATATTAGTGCTCCTATATCCTTTTGTTGGTTGGCATAATTTCCTTATGATTTTAATAATTATAGGCCTACATCAGCTTACTAGCAGATATATTCAAATATCTATAAAAACTGACTATCTGCTAAAAAAAGAACAGCATATTAACGAATATCTAGAGCAAGCAATTCAGGAAAAAATTTCTGATTTAAAGCTTGCAAATAAAGCTTTAGAAGAAATATCCAACAAAGATGGGCTTACTGGACTATATAACAGAAGATATTTTTTAAATAATTTAGATGAGCTTATAAATGATGCTTCTTGCTCCAAATTTGCACTTCTCTATATGGATATGGACAGATTTAAGGCTATCAATGATACTCATGGACATGAAGTTGGTGATCAAGTCCTTTATAGCCTGAGTAAAAGATTTACTAACCACTGCAAAGATAATTGTACCGTTTACAGGGTTGGTGGAGATGAATTTGCAGTTATAGTCAAGAACTACAAGGATACTTCTTATTTGTATGATATTATCGATTCTCTGCTAAAAATATCAGAATTTCCTATAAAAATTCCTCCTTATGTATTTAACGTTAGCCTAAGCATAGGAATTTCAAAATACCCTAAGGATGCTAAAGATAGAGGAACGCTGCTAAAATACGCTGATATTGCTATGTATGAGGCAAAAATATCTCACAATAACCAAAAATATTTTTTCTTTGACAATGATTTAAGTGAAAGAGTGCAAAAGAAACATAGCTTAGAGGTAATGCTAAAAAATTCAAATTTCGATAACGAATTTAAATTATACTATCAGCCACAATATAGAACCTCAGATAATAAATTAGTCGGAATGGAAGCTCTTCTAAGATGGATTCATCCTGAAGAAGGTTTTATTTCACCAGCTGACTTTATACCTATAGCTGAAGAAACTGGAATTATATTCAGTCTAGGTGAATGGGTAATTAATCAGGCAATGTGTCAAGCAAAAGCTTGGAATCAAAAATATAATATGGATTTACAGGTTGGTATTAATATTTCTCCACTTCAAATTGAAAACTCAGATTTTGTTAATAGGATAAGACAAAAAATCCACGACGAAGATATTAAACCAGAATGGATAGATATAGAAATAACCGAGGGCGTAGCTATGAGCTCTCAAGTTTCTATGGAAGAGATATTCTCTGGCTTAGCAAACATAGGAATAAGTATATCAATAGACGATTTTGGTACTGGATACTCGTCTCTGAGCTATATTAAAAGATTTGATATCGATAGACTTAAAATAGCAAAAGAGCTAATTGACAATATAGCTGAAGATAAAAATACTCTTCTCATAGTAAAAGCTATAATCATGATGGCTAGAGGAATGGGATTAAAGACAATAGCCGAAGGTGTAGAGGAACCAAATCAATTAGAAATACTAAAAGTATTAGAGTGCGATGAAATTCAAGGCTATATATTTGGAAGACCTGTTCCACCAGATATATTTGAGCTAGAGCATATAGACAAAACTATTCACTCTTCAAATTAATACAATCGAATATTGCTAATTAATTCCAAGAATTCTATTGTATTGAAAAAAGGTCCAGCTAAAATTTTTAGCTGAACCTTTTTTTATTTATACTGTTCTTAGAGTACTTGCTTTTCTTTTGTTTTTACTTATTTCATTTATATCCTTTTGCTCTACTAAGATAAAAGCTTCAGCTGGGCATATCTCTACACATGCTGGTCCGCCTTCTCTTCCTACACATAAATCGCATTTTATGGCTACCATAGGCTCTAAGTTAGTAGTGTCGCTTAGCTTTGACTCTTTTTTCAAGGTTGCTTCATCATGAACCATATTCATTGCTCCAATAGGGCAAGCTAAAATACAAGTCTTACAGCCTATACACTGCTCAGTCTTTATTATTATTTTATCGTCTTGATGTATTATCCCAGATACTGGGCATACATTGGCACATGGAGCATCCTCACATTGTCTGCACTGAATAGGAGTTGTAACAATATCTGCTCTAATCAGATTTACTCTAGGTGAAAATGGTATCTCGTCCTTATTTGCTGTAACTACGGATTTATCGATATGAGCTACTGCACATGCTATTTCACAAGCCTTGCAGCCTATACATTTTTTAGGATTTGCTATAACAAAAGTATTCATCTATACTACCTCCCCTTTACTATCCTACACTGCATTTTGAGTTTCTTTTTTAAAGATTTTTCTTTTTTGACATCCAAAATCAGAAAAATCTAGTTTTTTTACATTAACTGAACACACCTTGTACTCAGGGGTTTGTGTGATAGGATCTGCGGCACTATTTGTCAAAATATTACCTGGATTTTCAGTAAAGTGGAAAGTAATAAAAGTCAAGCCTTCTGGTACTCTGGTTGTAACTTGAGCTTTAGTTATAAGTGAACCTCTGCGAGTTGTTACAGATACCTCATCTCCATCTTCTATGTTTAAGTTCGCAGCATCTACAGGATTTATTTCTATAGATTCCTCTGGATGAGTTCCATTTAGCCCCCAGCAGCGCCTTGTCATAGTTCCAGTATGATAATGAGCCACTACCCTTCCAGTAGTAAGCATAAGTGGATACTCTTTATCAGGCATTTCAGCTGGGTCTCTATGTTCTATTGCAGAAAACTTTCCTAATCCTCTAGAAAATTTCCCTATGTGTAATATCGGTGTTCCTTTATGGTCTTCAGTAGGACATGGCCAAGAAATGACTTCATTTTCTATTCTGCCATATGTAATTCCTGCATAGCTAGGAGTTACAGTTCTTATTTCATTGAATATTTCTTCAGGAGATTTATAATCGCTAGGATATCCCATAGAAGAAATCAGCTTGCTGAGTATCAACCAGTCAGGCATAGAGTTTCCTATAGGCTCAACTGCCTTTCTTACTCTTTGAACTCTTCTGTCTGTTCCACTAAAAGTTCCATCTTTTTCTGCAAAGCTTGCTCCTGGTAGTACTACATCTGCAAGCTCAGCTGTCTCAGTCAAAAATATATCCTGAACAATAAGACAGTCAAGATGCTCTAAACAATGCTTTACATGAGTAACATCTGGATCGCTTCTAACTGGATTTTCTCCAAATACATATAAAACCTTAACATTATCTTTCATTATTTCATTAAGTACATTAGGAATAGTAAGTCCTACTTTATCGCTAAGTGGCTTATTCCAAGCTTTTTCAAATTTTTCTTTTATTGCTGGGTCCGTAACTGCTTGATATCCTGGATAAACGTTAGGAAGAGCTCCCATGTCACAAGCCCCTTGAACGTTATTTTGACCTCTAAGTGGATTAACACCAGCTTTTGGTTTTCCAAGATTTCCAGTTACCATAGCTAAATTTGCAATAGAAAGCACATTGTCTACTCCTGTAGTATGCTGTGTTATTCCCATTGTGTAGTAGGAAGCAGTATTGTTTGATTTTGCAATTATTCTAGCTGCTTCTCTTATTTTTTCAGCTGGAACCTTAGTGATTTTTTCACTGTATTCTGGCGTATATTTAAGAACTGTTTCCTTCATCTGCTCAAAGTTTTCAGTCCTAGTATTTATAAATTCATTGTCTGCTAGATTCTCATTCAAGATTACATTTATCATAGCATTAATAAGTGCTACGTCAGTACCAGGCTTTTGTCTTAACCATACATCAGCATGCATAGCCAAATCAGTTTTTCTAGGGTCTGCTACTACAAGCTTGGTTCCCCTATCCTTTGCTTGAAGTAATTTTAGTCCAATAATCGGATGACATTCAGTCGTGTTTGTCCCTATTGCGAAAATCGCATCCTTTTCATCCATCAAATCAATTTCGTCTATAGAGTTTGTCATTGCTCCACTGCCAAAAGCTGTGCCCAGACCGGACACTGTAGGTGCATGTCAGAGTCTAGCGCAGTGGTCAATATTATTAGTCCCAATCGCTGCTCTCATTAATTTCTGCATTAAATAGTTTTCTTCATTAGTGCATCTCGCCGAGCTAAATGAAGCTATACTGTCTGGTCCATGGTCTTTTATGGTTGATTTTAGCTTTGAAGTTATAAATTCAAAAGCTTCCTCCCAAGATACTTCCTCTAGCTTTTCATTCTTTCTTATCATTGGATTTTTTAGTCTGTCATTGTGATGTACAAAGTCAAAACCAAAATGTCCTTTTGAACAAAGCTTTCCCCCATTTACTGCATTTTTTTCATTCGGAGTTACACTAACTATCTCCCCATCTTTAACGTTAAGATAAAAAGTACAACCCGAGCCACAGTATGGACAGGTAGTCAAAACACTCTGCATCTTACATCCCCCATTCCCTTTACTAATCCTTAATGAGAATATTTATTAAAAAAAACTGTATAAAAATAATATAGCATAAATTTAACAAAGTATAAACATTTTAATTGTAAACCTTAATGAGGAATCAAAAATAGACAAATCATCGCTTTTGTGATAAGATAAAAATAATCAGAATAATCAAACTTATCCGAGCTAACTATTCTAAAGTATTGAAATATATGCCATGAGGGTTGGCCAATGGGTAGAGTAGGAAACTACGCTGCCTCCCGCTATTTGGAAAGGATGGGGTTAACACTGAATTTCACTGTTATCCTGTATAATCTACTACGATTATACCTAAACCAAATTTTGAAGGAGGTTTTTTCATGCAAAAATTTATTAGAATTGACATGGCTACTCTAAAACACGAAATTACAGATGTGCCAGAAAAATATGCTGGACTAGGTGGTAGAGCACTTACTTCTAGCTTTGTAAATGATGAAGTTATCCCAACATGTCATGCACTTGGAAAAAACAACAAAATAATCTTCGCTCCAGGTCTACTTAGCGGAACATCTGCACCAAACTCTGGACGTATGTCTGTAGGAGCTAAAAGTCCACTAACTGGAACTATTAAAGAATCAAATACTGGTGGTTCTTCTTCTCAAATGCTAGCTAAAATGGGAATTAAAGCATTTGTAATCGAAGGCAAGCCAAGTGACGATAAGTTTTATGTAATTAAATTAGATATGAATGGCGTTACTATCGAGCCTGCTCCAGCTGAAATTTTAGGCGGTTGCGGAAACTATGATGCTATTCGTATACTAGGCGAAAAATATGGTTCTCACGTTGGAATTGCAATTATAGGGCCTGCTGGTGAGCACAGACTACCATCTGCAAATATTTCGTTCAAAGACCCTGAAGGTAATATTAGAAGCGCTGGTAGAGGTGGACTAGGAGCAGTACTTGGTTCTAAAAATGTAAAGGCTATAATCATAGATGAAACTGGAGCAAGCAAAGTGCCAGTAGCTGACCCAGAAGCTTTTGCTGCTGCTTCTAAGGTTTTTGCAAAGGCTCTATTAGACCATCCAGTTGCAGGCCAAGGTCTTGCACTTTATGGTACAGATGTATTAGTTAATATTATTAATGAAGCAGGTGGACTTCCTGCAAACAACTTCACTGGCGGAAGAATAGACCACAATGACAATTTCTCTGGAGAAACTCTAAATGCAACTATCACTGAGCGTGGTGGAGATGGAAAAGTTTCACACGGATGTCATAAAGGATGCGTTATTCGTTGTTCTCAGTGGTATCCTGATAAACAAGGTAAATACATCACAAGTGGTTTTGAATATGAAACTATTTGGGGACTAGGCGCTGATGCTGGTATCAAAGATTTCGATACTATCGCATATATAGACCGCGCTATGGATGATGTAGGAGTTGACAGTATAGAAGTTGCTGTTGCTGTTGCTACTGCAATGGAAGGCGGATTAATTCCTTGGGGCGATGGAGAAAAGGTTCTTGAAATAGTTAAAGAGATGGCTAATCCTACTCCACTTGCTAGAATCATAGCTGGAGGAACATCTATAGTTGGAAAAGTTTGCGGACTATATCGTGTTCCAGTAGTAAAAGACCAAGCAATCCCAGCTTATGATCCACGTGCTATCAAAGGTATCGGCTTAACATATGCTACTACTACTATGGGCGCAGACCACACTGCAGGATACTGTATCTCAGGAAACATCCTAAAAGTTGGAGCAGACATAGATCCTCTTAAAAAAGAAGGTCAAATAGAGTATGCACGTGCTATGCAAATCGGTACAGCTGCAATTGACAGTACTGGAATGTGTCTATTTGTATACTTTGGTATAGCAGACAGCCCAGCTGGCTATCAAGCTCTTATTGATATGATAAATGCTCAGTACGGACTTAGCTTAACTTCAGATGATGTAGATGAGCTAGGAAAGAATGTGCTTCGCGTTGAAAGAGACTTCAATAAACGTGCTGGCTTTACAAATTCACATGATAGATTGCCAGAATTTATGGAATATGAACCTATAGCACCACATAACGTAGTTTGGGATTTCAGCCCTGAAGAAATCGATGAAGTTATGAAGTTCTAATTGTAAAAAATGCTGAAAAGTCGGACATAGGTTCGACTTTTCATATTTAACCGATGTTAATACAGGAGGCAAAATGATGGAAAACTCAAGTAAAACAATAGAACTCAGAGGTTTTTTACAACTTGATGCCTTTTTAAAAAAGAAATTTGGAACCATGCCTGTATTTCTAGAAATCGATGGCCCTATAAGCGGTTTGGAGCTTTCTAAACAGCTAGAAATCAAGCGTGACGATATAGAAGTAATTTTTGTAAACGGTTTTGTTCAGCAGGTAGACTATATAATCAATCCTGGAGACCGCGTAGCCTTTCTGCCACCTGGATGTCCTGGCCCTTATAGGATTGCTTTAGGCTTTTATGGGAAAAATCAAGGAAATGAAGCAAATTTTAAACTCAAGAAAGACACCTAGATATAATTTAGGAGGAAATTATGCAAATCACTGTTAAGCTCTTTGCAAATCTAAGAGAAAATAGAGAAAAAATAATGGATATGGACGTAAGTTCAGATACTACTGTCAAAGAAATAATTGAAAGCCTAGGAATTCCTCTGCAGGATGTAGCAATAATAATGATAAATGGAAGAGGAACTAAATCTGATGCTGTGCTTAAGTCTGATGATGTGCTTGCTCTTTTCCCACCTGTTGGTGGGGGTTAAATTATCATATAAAAAGCCACTAAATTTAGTGGCTTTTTGTGATTTCAAGTTCTCCATTACCGCTTTCTTTGAACTTAATATGAACATCCTTATTTTCAGAAGTGTGGATTTTGATGCTGTTTTTGTCTGAAGCTAAAAGCTCTTTTACCAAATCCCTGGATATATCTTCTTTAAGCTCGGGCAGGGAATTCTTCCAAAGAGTAAAATTGCAGCTTTGTTTCCAGTTAGTACAAAAATACGCTTTTGAATTTTCCTTTATTTTACCATCCTTGCAAAGTGGACAGCTTCCTAATGGAGTTTTATCTATGTCATATGCTTGATTTTTAACATTAGTATTTTTTGTAAGAGTCAAAACTCTACTAGTATTTTTTTGGATATAGCTCTCTAGTTTTTTCATGTACTCATCATTTTTTATGTCACCAGAAGCTATCATAGATAGCCCTTTTTCCCAGCTAGCTGTGAGCTCTGGCCTAAGTAGTGAAGGGATTGAGCCATCAACTACGTCGTAGATTGATTCTCCTAAAGTTGTTGGAGCTAGAATCTGGGTTTTCTTATTGAGTGAAATATAATCTATTTTTTCCAGCTTACTCAATATCTCTGCTCTAGTAGCACTAGTTCCTATTCCACTCCCTTTGATTTGCTCTCTTAGCTCATCATCTTCGATTAGCTTTCCTGCATTTTCCATAGCAAGAATAATTGAGCCTGAGTTATATCGTTTTGGCGGAGTGGTTTCCGATTCCTTGATGTCCAGCTCTTTAACTAAAACAGTTTGACCTTTTTTTAGCTTTTTCAAAATCTCAGCCTTATCCTGCTTTGAATCGTCTTCTTTCTTTTCATCGTTTAAAATCACTTGAAAGCCATCTGAGGTACATACTTTTGAAGTAGAAAAAAATCTTTCATCTCCTAGCTTTGTTGTAATTGAAAGCTGATTGTATATTGCAGGAGGAAAAAATATGGCTAAAAATCTTCTTACTATAAGTATGTATACTTCTTTTTCTATTCCTGGAAGCTTATTGTAGGTTGATAAGCCTTGACCCGTCGGAATTATAGCGTAGTGGTCAGTTATGGCTTTGTCATTTACATATTTGGTTTTTTCTAGGCCCTTATGCTTGTTACTATTAATAACCTCTAAAGCATACTCTGGCAGCATCTTATCCTTTTCATCCAGTGATGCCACTTTATCTAGCTGAGTTAGACCTTTTAGATTTGAAAGAATTTCTTTGCAAACAGCAGTCGAAAGAACTCTTGCATCTGTTCTTGGATAAGTAATCAGCTTTTTTTCATAAAGGTTCTGGGCAATCTTAAGTGTCTGGTCTGGGCTTTGCTTTAGCTTTTTAGAAAGCTCATTTTGTAGCTCTGCAAGATTGTATAAAAGAGGAGGATTTTTAGTTTCCTTCTTTTTCTTAACATCTTCAATTACAGGCTTTTCGTTAGAGGTTTTTAGTTCATTTACAAAGGTTTCAGCCAAAGCTTTATTCGTAAATCCAACTTCCTTATAGATTTGATTTGAAAGGTAATATCTAGAGCCTTCTACAGCTTTCCACTCAGCATCGTAATCTATAAACCCTTCAAATTCAAATAGAGCTTGAACCTTATAATATGGAAGCTTAACAAAATCCCTTATTTCTCTTTCCCTATTTACAATCATTCCTAAAACGCAGGTCATAACACGACCTACTGCTATGACTATGTGATCCTTTTCTAGCTTTTTAGCAAGTGTTCTTCCATAGCATAAGGTAAGAAGTCTAGAAAAATTGATTCCCATAAGATAGTCTTCTTTTGCTCGAAGAAATGCTGAATCAGCTAGGTTATCATAGGCTTCTAGAGGCTTTGCGTTTTTTACACCTTTTTTGATTTCATCCTCAGTTTGAGAATCAATCCAGACTCTCTTTTTCTCTTTTGATTTTGCATCCACCATCATGTCTACCAGTCTATATATATATTCCCCTTCTCTTCCAGAGTCTGTACATACATATATGGTAGTCACATCATCTCTATTCATCTGCTCTTTTATAATATCAAACTGTTTTTGAACATTTGCAATGATTTCATACTTATATCCTTCAGGTAAAAAAGGTAAGTCATGAAGTCTCCAAGCCTTGTACTTTATATCGTATTTTTCAGGATAGCTCATGGTCACAAGATGTCCTATACACCAAGTAACAATTGCACCAGAAGATTCGATATAGCCATCTCTTTTATTCCCTTTTATGCCTAGAGTCTTTGCAAATTCAAGTGCAACACTAGGTTTTTCCGCTATAAATAACGATTTGCTAATCGTAATCCTCCCCTTTCATCTTAAATCTTTATTACGTATATTTTATCTGCTTCCTTGGAAGATAAGCTTTTTGTAAGCTTAAGACTATCTGACTTTATAGCATTGATATAAGTGATTATCTCACTGGTTATCTCTTCTCCAGGTAATACAAGTGGCACTCCAGGAGGATAGGGTACAAGCGATTCTGCAGATATTCTTCCAATAGAATCATCCAGCTCAACAAGCTCTCTCTTTAACTCTTCTGCTTCATGCCAATTAATGACAGTCTTTGGCTTTGGCATAAGCTTATAGCTATTTATGTTAATTGAATTACTATCTTTTCTAGCTTCATTTATATGATTATTTAATTGTGCTTCATAATTTGAATCTGCAAAAATATCCTTTAATGCCTTTACTAAGTTTTCATACATGATGCTAGTATCTGCTACAGTTCCAATTAAAACTATATTATTAAAATCTGCCATTTCTACTTGAATATTATACTTACTTCTTAGAAGCTCAGCCAAGTAATTTCCACTAAGAGGTGTATTTATAACCAGTCTAGTAAAATCATAGCTTTCATTTTCTAGATTTGTTTCATCTAAAACTCTTATCCCTCTGATGTCAGAAAGAGCTTCTTTTACCTTGTCTATATTTGCCTTTAGTTCCCTTGTGAGCATTTCACCTTTAGTTTCCATTAGATATCTAGCCATATCAATTGACGCTAGAAAAAGATAAGATGGACTGCTTGATTGAAACATCTGAAGCTTTGACTCTATTTTTTCTATTTGAGCATCAGATAGGCTATGTGATAAATTGAGTACCGCTGTCTGTGTAAGGGCTGGTAGAGTTTTATGAAAGCTAGTTACTGCAATATCAGCGCCTAAACTAATAGCAGTCTCAGGAAGTAGTGAGCTAAAATTAAAGTGAGCTCCATGTGCCTCATCTACGAGCAGTAGCATATTATTTTCCTTGCATAGATTTGATATTTCCTTTATATATGCACAGGTTCCATAATAAGTAGGTGAAGTAATTACTACGGCTTTCGCATCTTTATTTTCCTTAATAACCTCAGCTAAATCATAGGCATCAACAGTAGAGGCAATATCAAAATCCTTTATCACCTTAGGATAAACATATATGCTACTCAAATTTCCTAAATAAATCGCTGTAAAAACTGATTTATGGCAGTTTCTTTGAACTATAATCTTATCATTTTTATTAAGTAGCCCTAGTATCATACTGTAAATACCACAGGTACTTCCATTTACAAGCATGTAGCTTTTTTTGCTTCCCATAGCTTCTGCTAAAAGAACTTGAGCATCTTTTATCATCTCTTCAGCTTCATATAAATTGTCAGTCCCAGGAACCTCTGTCAAATCATAGCTATAAACATTGGCTTTTAAAACCTCCAGCTCTTCAAATATCCTTTGATTCTGCTTATGCCCAGGCATATGAAAAGCTGTATTATTTTGGTTTTTATAAAATTCGAGTCCCTTAATTATAGGGACTCTGTCAAAATTTATCATACTAATGGCTCCAATTCATCTTGATTCATCATCACGCTAGCTTCGACCATAAGAGCACACTCTAGTCTTTTTCTTTGCATCTGACAACCAAGGTCGTAAGGCTTTAATATATCGTTGTTGAAATTAAATGCATTTGCATGGCATCCTCCTGAGCAATAAAACTTAGCCCAGCATTTTGAACATTCATCTTTGGCATAGATATGCGCCTCTTTAAAGGTTTCTTGCATTTCTTTAGGAAGCTCAACCTTATCCGTCATTACATTTCCCATCTTAAATTCTTCTTGCCCTACAAATTGATGACATGGGTAGATGTCTCCCTCAGGTGTGATTGCAAGATATTCATTACCTGCTCCACAGCCCGTCATTCTCTTTATAACACAAGGTCCTTGAGATAAATCAACCATAAAGTGGAAAAATCTAAAAGGCTCATTATTAACTCTCATTTTTGAATATTCTACAGCTAGCTTTTCATATTCATCTAAAATTTTAGGCAGATCCTCTTCTCTAAGTGCGTAAGGATTAGATTCATCTCCTACTACTGGTTCTACTGATGTCAAATCAAAGCCTAAGTCCTTAAAGTGAAGAACATCTTTGCTAAAATCCATATTATCTCTAGTAAAAGTACCTCTTACATAATAGTACTTGTCTTTTCGTTTTTCAATCAGCTTCTGAAACTTCGGAACGATAATATCATAGCTACCTTTGTCATTTAAAGTAGGTCTCATATCGTCATTGATAGACTTTCTTCCATCCAAGCTCAGTACCACATTGTGCATATGCTCGTTTACATAGTCTATAATCTCATCATCTAATAGCACTCCATTTGTAGTGATTGTGAATCTAAAATTCTTCACTTTTTCTTTTGCTAGTTCATTGCCATACTCAACTATCTGCTTTACTACTTCAAAATTCATAAGTGGCTCTCCACCAAAGAAATCCACCTCTAGATTTTTTCTGCTTCCAGAGTTATCAACTAAATACTCTAAAGCTTTTTTGCCTACTTCAAAGCTCATAATGGATTTAGCTCCACCAAAGTCTCCCTGAGATGCAAAACAGTATTTGCATTTCAAGTTACAGTCATGAGCTATATGAAGACACATAGCTTTTACCACAGGCTCTCTATTTTTAAATGCATCTATATCAAGATAGTTATCAGGCGAATATAAAAGCCCTTCTTCAACTAAACTTTTTATTTCATCAAAGGTTTCTTTAATCTCATCTAGCGTATATTTTGGAAGCTTTTTCGCAATTTTTTCTGCATCATTAAGTTCATAATAATCCAGCACGTCAAAAGTAATTTCATCTACAACGTGTACAGCTCCTCCATTTACATCCACTACTATATTTAAGTCATTCATCGAAAACTTATGTATCAATTTAATTCCTCCTAGAATTTCACATGAGAAAAGGGAATAAAGCCCGATTGCTTTGATTCCCCCTCACAAAACTTACACTTACTATCTGCCTTCTCTTTCGCACTCTTGGTTAGCTACCGTACATGAAGTTTTACATGCAGATTGGCATGAAGTTTGGCACTCGCCACATCCGCCTTTAGCTGCGCTCTTCTTAAGTGTATCTTTTGAAAGCGTCTTTATATGCTTTTTCATGGCTCTACCTCCATAGATTGTTATGTATTAGCCTAAATATTATAACATATATTATTATATTTCGCTAAATTTTTTCATCAGTTTAACTTTTCATGCTCAAGTTCGAAATTTTCATACTATATCCCTATCAAATAAGTTGAGGTATAATAATATTAAAACAGTACTTACGGGAGGGTAAAATATGCAATTTATAGTAACTGGATATGATGGAAATGATGATAAAGCACTAGAACGCAGAATGAATGCTAGAGAAGCCCATCTTAACATGGTAGATGAAATGATAGAAAAGGGTCATGATTTATATGCTGCTGCACTTCTAGATGAAAGCGGAAATATGAAAGGCTCAATGATGGTTGTAGAATTTGCTTCAAGAGAGCAGTTAGATGCTTGGCTAAAAGTAGAGCCTTACATAATAAATAACGTGTGGCAAAGAGTAGAAATAGTCGAATGCAAGGTTGCGGCTGCATTTGTTAAATAAATTTTCAGCTTTTCTTTTTTTATTCTAAAATCTAGTGAAGACTTATCTCAAGTCTTCACTAGTGCACTTCTATATTAAAGAATGACCGTCATTTTTGTGAACATATCAACATTAGAATCCTTACTCTTTGAGTTTTCAACAAGCTTATCCCGTTGAGTTTCATTCTTAAAATATGATGTATTGATTTTCAACGAATAAAAACACACTGATAATTTATATCAGTGTGTTTTTATTCGTTACTCAATCATAATACGTTTTGAAGTATCTTCGTGTTGTTTTTTAGGTACTTGAATAGTCAATACACCTTCTTCTAATTTTGCTTTAATGCCTTCATCATCTGCATCTGCTAACAAAATACTTCGTGACATTTGAGCATATTTTCTCTCACGATGGATATATTTTTTGCTTTTGTTCTCTGAAACTTCTTCTTTTTTTACAGAAATATTGAGTCTTCCATCATTTAATGTGATTTCTACATCTTCTTTCTTTACACCTGGAAGTTCAGCTTCAATTGTATATTCTGTATCGTTGTCTTGAATGTCAATTTTAAATTTGTCTCCAGCTAAACTTCTTTGGATTGGCCAACTGCCTGTAAAAAAGTCATCAAGCATGTTGGAAAAATCATCAAAACCAATGTTCATCAAATCATTTTGTTTTCTGTTGAATGGAATTAATCCTGCCATGATAATCACTCCTTTACATTATTAAAATTTTTTAATTGTTAGCACTATCTAACGTCGAGTGCTAACTTCAATTATTTTATACACCATTTCTTTTTCCTTGTCAATATTTTTTCTCTACTTTTTTTAATTTTTTTTTAAATAGGTACATTAATTTGGCCTTTCAAGAATGAAGTTTCATTACCCAAATTATAATAAACCACATCGCAATCTTCGTTCATACAGAACTTATATTCATCTCCTACTACATCCTTGCGATACTTATACTCTGTAAATACTAGCAAATCCTCACTCTGAAATCTTTTGAATAAAGGTTGTATAATTCTCAACCTTTATTTCATAACTGGTTGTCTGTTCATACTTTTTTTCATTTCGCCACACATCTCGTCAATCTTCCTCTACCCACTTTTTTATCAAATCTTTGGCTTGCATCTCATTGATCAGATTTACCGCATGTGTCGTTCCCACCCCAAGTGCTTCTTCAACATCATTACGAGTAATTTCCTTTTGCTTTTCAAACAACTTGGAGTGTAGGCTTCATTTAATTCAACGCTTTCGCTTTCACACAAACTCATAATACCACCCTTTATGTCAGTTTCTTTCACTTCTGCCACTATCTTGCCACTGTCCTATTAGAAAACAAGTGGTGTTAGTATAATATTTATGGATATTGTATGAGAAATTATTTTTTCCTTAATTTTTTATTTGATTTATAGTAATTATACAAAAAGAGCTTGAAATTTCAGTAATATACTGATTTCCAAACTCTTTTATCCCAACTATTTAATTGTAAAATATCATTTTCCTAAATACTGTTACAATATATCGTTCTTCATATTCAGCATGTTTATAAATCAAGCTCAGATATTTTTTTCATAGTATTTAAGTTAGTAGCTACTACTTTGCTATTTGATAGAGTGTAAATAGTATCTCCTATATAAATTATTCTTTGGATATTGTCCTCGTAAGAATACATATATGGATTGTACTCTTCAATATGAGTTATGCTTCCTTTTAAATCTATTCCTTTATCAGCAGAAACATTATAGATATAAGCTCCTTGGAATACCTGCTCTCCATACTGAGGAAATCCCCACTGATCTTGTTTTTGATCTGGCTTAACTTTTGCTACAGATATAGGGAATCCCATTAAGCCTCTTGATTTATCGTACATTAGGGCTTTATGGTTGTGAAGAAGCTCAGATTCTGTACCTCTGTCTCCTATTTTTTCTATATCTTTTTCTACTGGATTATTTACATCTGTTACATCAAATAAAGATATTTTCATTCCTAGCTGATAAGGATTGCCTTTGATTTCAACTGTGTCCTTTCCAAATCCTATAATGTGATTTTCATCGTATGGATGAAGATAATCGCTGTAGCCAGGTATTTTAAGATAGCCTAGCATTTTAGGATTCTTAGGGTCTTTTAAATCCATAACAAAGAATGGATCTACATTTCTAAAAGTAACCATATATGCTCTATCTCCCATAAATCTTGCAGAGTATATTCTCTCACCTGGAGCTATATTATCTATACTTCCAGCTTTGTTCATATTCTTATCAAACACTGCTATAGAAGAGCCTTTATTTTCCATACTAAAATCACTGGTGTATGCTATTCTGAAGTAATCGTTATGCTCGTCCATTGAAAATTGGTTTAGCACATACCCTTGAATTTTATTTTGAGCGCTGTAAGTTATTAATGTGTTGTTAATAGCAAATTTCTTGATTGTAGTTTGAGTTTCTCTTGGAATTGGAGGCCATATCATTGGTCTACTAACATCTGGAGCTATTTTAGGCTCTACCATAGGCATGATATAATATGGGCTTTCTTGGTATGTCAGATACAAGCTATTTTTAGACATATAGATATTATCTGCATTTCCCATAAAAGAAGCTATCTTGCTCGGCTCATTTTTCTTTATATCTGCACTGGAAATCACAATAATTGATTGTGAAGGATAGCCAGGATAAATCATTATTTTGGATGGCTGTACTTCTTTATACTCACTTGATACAGCTGAATCCTTTACCTTTGGAACAAGATTTCCTTCACCATAATCATACACATAATGACTGCTTATGATATGCAGATTATCTCCATTTTTTCTTGAAGATACATAGTAGCCTTCTTGCTCTAAAACTCTTTTTACTACTGGCTTTGATTTATCTGTTACATCGTAAATAACTGCTTTTGTAAAGCTTCCTTTTGCATTATAGGCATTTCCAACTACCATCAGCAAGTTTTCATCTATATAGATATCAGATGGATAAAGTGCTGACTCAAGATATCCTATCGTAGCCATTTTTTTCATATTGTTTTTATCAGCTTTGATAATTACAACTTGATTGTCCTTAAGATAATAGATATATTCTCCGTCAGTTTTAACTATATCAGCTTCATCTACTCCTTCGACTTGGACATTAGTAGAAGAATAGGAATCACCTTCACCTGCTCCATTTCCCATATCCATAGACATGACTGATTCTTCTTTTGCTGCTGGCATCATGTCATACATTACCATGTTTTGTCTTTGACTCATTTCTGAAAGTCTCTTAAGATTGCTCGCGTCACCTACAACAGTTTCTCCTTCGTAAGCTGATGCTTTATACTGCTTATATTTAGAATCTAGACTCACCTTTATATCCTTCATGTCGTAAAGAGGAATCACTATAGCTTCTTTGTCACTTTTCAAGTTGATTAATACTGGAATTTCATTGCCTTTTTCATCTAAAAATCTTATGTCTTTATAAACTGTATCCTTATTGAGTTTATCGTTAAATTGCATCAAAAGTGGTTTATCGAGATTTATACGGTCTTGTGCGAAATTCGGTACAGGATTAACCGAAGTCAGCATAAATGTCATAGCTGCGGCTAAAGCAAGACTCACTAGCTTTTTCACTTTTCTTCCCCCTTTTTCACCATTTCTATTAGGAAAATTTTTATTTAAGAAATAAATATAGTATCTTTTTATCTCTTATTTATATTTATATCACTATTTTCCAAAAATATCTCTAGTTGTTACCACACTGTAAACATTATAGCAAAACTGTAATCAAACTGATATTTAAGAGTAAGAATCCTATCCATAGAACCATACAAATTTCCAATGTGTCTAAAAAAATCTTGCTCTATTTACACTAAAAATGCACTTGAAATCAAGCAGCTGTTATATTGGTCCGAAAAGACAATATAAATACTGTTGATTCAAGTGCATTTAATTTTGTATGAACCGTATAAATCCACATAATTAGATATTATTAGGTTCTAAATTTTATGTTCCAAATTTTTTTAAATTTCTCAATTAAGAAACTATCTATGCTTTCCTAAGAAAAACAACGTTATAGCTCCTGGTCCTGTATGAGAACCTATAATAGGTCCAATAGGATGAATTATTACCTCTTTAACTTTATAGGCTTCTTTTATAAGAGATTCTAGATATCTAGCATCCTCTATGCAATCACCATGCCCAATAAAAATCGTCTGTTCCTCCAAATTTTCGGAAAGCTCAGCTAAGTAGTTAAATAAAACTTTAAGAGCTTTTTTTCTTCCTCTTACTTTATCAAGGGGAATCAGTTTTCCTTCATCATTTACATGAAGAATCGGTTTAATGTCTAGAGCCGTTCCAATAAAAGCTGTCATGGCAGTCATTCTTCCGCCTCTTTTTAGATGGTTTAAGTCATCCACTGTAAAGTAGTGACAAACCTTTAAATGGTTATCATCCACCCATTTTGACAAATCTTCAATATTCATTCCTTCTGATTTTTTTTGAGCTGCCAGCTTAACTAAAAGAGTTTCTCCTAGTGTTGCCGCTTTAGAATCAATTGTGATAATTTTAAAATCTGGATATTTTTCATTTAATTCTTTTGCAGCTAGTACCGATGACTGGTAGGTACTGCTAAGAGCAGATGAAAATGAAATATATAATACTTCCTTATCCGATTTTATTATTTCTTCAAAAAAATCTAAGTATACAGCCACATTAATTTGGGTTGTAAGTGACGTTTGTCCAGCTCTTTGCTTGTCATAGAATGTTTTTATGTCTAATTCTCTATAATCAGGATAATGATTATAATTTTTTTCTCCTAGAGAAAATGACATTGGAACAACTTTAACATTAAGCTCATTGGCCATTTCATTAGGAATATCTGATGTTGCATCAGTAACTATTATATAATCTCTCATGTTTGCACCCAACTTCAATTATCTATTTTTTATATGCTATCTTTCCATCTATGATAGTATACTCGACATTGGCTTGTAAATCAAATGGATGCTTATCCCAAATTACTAAATCTGCATCTTTGCCTACTTCTATGCTTCCAACCCTGTCATTTATACCTAGAATCTCAGCAGGATTAATTGTTATTGCTTTTAATGCTTCCATCTCATCAAGACCAGCCTTGTATGCCAGAGCACTGCACATAGGAAGATGCTCTAGAGGAATTACTGGACTATCCGTCATTATTGCAATCTTTACCCCAGCTTCAACTAATGTTTTTGGTGTATCAAAGCTTTTATTGTGAAGCTCAAACTTTGATTTGTTTCCAAAAGTAGGCCCCACAATAGCTGGATAGCCTTCTTTAGCAAGGTCATCTGCAATTAAATGTCCTTCTGTACAATGCTCTAAGGTTAATTTTACGTTGAATTCTTTAGCTATCCTAATCGATGTAAAAATATCGTCTGCTCTATGAGCATGTGCTTTTAGAGGTATTTCGCCTTTAATTACAGGTATCATAGCCTCAAGCTTCATATCATATCCAGGCATCTTTGATGAGTCTTCTTTTGCCGCTTCTTTCTTCTGATTATATTCATCCGCCATGGCTAAAGTTTCTCTTAGCTTTGCAGCAGTTCCCATTCTAGTAGTAGGCATAGCCTTTTTCTCAGCATATACTCTCTTTGGATTTTCTCCAAAAGCGCACTTCATAGCTAGATTTTCAACCATAACCATATCGTCTACTCTCTTTCCATGAAGCTTAAGTACAGTAAAGGTTCCTCCTATTACGTTTGCACTTCCTGGACCTGTAGCAGCTGTTGTCACTCCACCCTTGATAGCATTTTCAAAAGCTTCATCCATAGGATTAATAGCATCTATTGCTCTAAGCTGTGGAGTAATTGGGTCGGTCATTTCATTGCCGTCATCACCTTCAAAGCCTATGCCTTCTTCCCACATTCCTATATGGCAGTGAGCATCTATGAAGCCTGGAAATACCATTTTGCCTGAAGCATCTATTATCTCGCAGGACTCACAAGAAGAAATATCTGCTTTGATTTCTTTAATCTTTCCATTTTCAATTAAGATGTCTCCCTTTTCAATTACATCTAAATTCATTGTATATATCTTTGCATTTTTAATTAATAGCAACTCTGTCTCCCCCTTAAAACTCTCTATAGTCTAATGATGCGGATTAATTTCTCTTGTGTATTCCTTCAGCCAGATTTTTTCCTCTTCTGTAAGGAAAGGAGAAATCTTCTCATACACCATTTTGTGATAGTTGTTTAGATATTCTCTTTCTTCTCTATTCATAAGCTTAACATCTATTGCATCTAAATCTATAGGAACAAATGTAATCGCTTCCATATACATAAACTGACCTTGAATATTTTGAGTTCCTTTTCTTATCACTAGCTCATTTTCAATTCTAATACCATGAGACCCATCTATATAGATACCAGGCTCATTTGTAATAACCATACCTTCCTCTAAAACATTAGAGTCGTCTATATGTGGTGCTACATACCATCTAAAGCCACAAGGTCCCTCATGAATACTTAGCAGATATCCTATTCCATGACCAGTTCCACACTTATAATCTAAGTCCAGATCCCAAATAGGCTGTCTAGCTAAAATATCTAAGTTGTAGCCTCTGCATCCGTATAAAAACTTTGCTCTAGATAAATTAATCATACCTCTTACTACAGCTGTAAAATGAGTCTTAATCTCAGAGGATACTTCTCCAAGAGCCATAGTTCTAGTAATATCTGTAGAGCCTTCGTAGTAGTTTCCACCTGTATCAATCAAGAACAAATGGCCATCCACTAATCTTACATTACTTTCCTCTGTTGCTGAGTAGTGCATCATGGCTGCATGGTCTTTGAATGCACATATTGGTGCAAAGCTCTGCCATAGATACCCATCTTGCTGTTTTCTAAATTCTTCTAGCTTATCTGAAGCGCTAAGCTCTGTTATTTCTTCATTCTTGTAATTGTTTTTTATCCAGTACATTAATTTTGTAAGCGCAACCCCGTCTTTGATTTGAGCATTTCTCATATTATCAAGCTCTGTTTTATTTTTCATAGCTTTAAATAAAACAGTTGGATTGGTTGCTTCTGCTTTAGTTGAAACTGGAGAAAGATTTTTATATAAAGCGTAGTTCATTCCATTTGGATCTAATAATATCGTATCTGAATCCTTAAATTCCTTTACTGCCTCGTAAATCTCATTGTATGGTCTTAATTCTATTTTATCATGAGCTAATATAGATTTAATTTCGTCGCTTAACTTGCTTTCATCAATAAATAATTTTGAATCCTCTAGACCAATTATTGCGTAGCTCAGAATAAAAGGTGAATACTTTACGTCATTTCCTCTTATGTTAAATAACCACGCTATATCATCTAGGCTAGTAAGTATATGGTAATTTGAAGAAGTCGCATTCATGTATTCTCTTACTCTTTTAAGCTTTGAAGTAGTACTCTCCCCTGAATACTTTTCTTCTAAATAAAATACTTTTTCTTTAGAAATCTCTGGTCTATTTTCCCAAATTAAATCCACTAAATCTTCATCATACTTGATACTAACTTTTTTTCCAGCTAGCTTTTGCTCAAAATTGCTGCCTTCCTTCATAGCAATAAGTCTTCCATCAAAGCCCAAAACACCTGATTCAGGCATCTTATCTATTAGGAATTTTTCTATGCTTGGCACTCCAGGATTTCCTATTCTATATAGCTCAATCCCAGTATCTTTTAATTGATTTTCTGCTTGAAGAAAATATCTTCCGTCAGTCCAAAGTCCAGCCTCATCCATCATGACAATAGCTGTTCCAGCAGAACCAGTAAACCCTGTCATATATTCACGAGCTTTGAAATATTCTCCAACATACTCACTTTGGTGATTGTCAGCAGAAGGAATAATATATGCATCTATTCCTCTTTCTTTCATTAATTCTCTTAGCTTTTGAATTCTCATTTTAATTTCTTGACACATGTTATCTAGCCTCCTCTTTAAATATTACTATATCATTTTTTTGTAAGATTCAAATAAATTTATATAATTTTTTTTATTTATTTCAAAAAATATTTACATAAACTTTGCTCTTATGAGCTAAGCGAAATAAGAATATTCGTCCAAAGTATCATACCAACAAGAGCAAAGGGGTAAGCAGCTCCGTAGCCTAGAGTCACATCTTCAGATTCAAAGGCTTCTACTGCGCAGGCTAATCCTGGTGTACTTGTCATTCCTCCACAAATACCCCCAACTAAGTAAACAGGTTCTATTTTCAAAATGTAATAGCCCATAATATGCCCTGCTATTACACTTATGCTAGCTATAGCCAAGCCTATGATCAATAAAACCACCCCTGAATCCATGACTGCGTTAATAGCTGTATATCCATAATCCAGACCAACAATAGCCAAAAATCCATTTAAAGAGATATCCCTAATAACATCTAGAGCTGTATTCTCAAATTGAAGTGATTTGAAATAGCTTCCTAAAAAAAGCGCACTAATTAGCACCCCTCCAGTTATACCTAAAGAAAAAACCATAAAGCTTGAAATTTTAATTTTAAAATTTCCAATTACAAGTCCAGTTACTACTACAAATAAAAATTTCCAAATGTGAAAAGGATATTTTATAGTAGAATCTATTGGCTTTGATTTACTTTTTAAAGCACTGGAATTTCGTTTTCCAATCCAAGATGAATAAAACATCACAACTAGTATTCCAGGTACATAGGCAATTGAATATCCTAGCCCTATAGATGCATCTGCAAGCTTGCTTTGGCTTATCTCAAGAGCTGTTGCAAGACCTGGTGAACTAGTCAGCCCACCTTCATAGGCGCCTATAATCGAAAATGCTAAATCAGGGTATAGCTTAATAAATAAAAAAGTACAGCTTGCACCTACAGCCGTAATAAAAAATGAAAGTATAATAAACTTTATTCCATGACTAGAAATTATAGTTCTAATGTTTTTTGAAGCCTTAAGGCCAACGGAGGCTATAAATCCAATCAATACAACATTGAATAGCTCATTTGGAATATTAATTTCACTTAGATTATTTTTATTTATAAAAAAGCTAATAAAAAGTCCTATAAATAAAGACATTGAGCTTCCTAGCTTAAATTTTCTAAAGCTGATATTCCCAAGAAACGAGCCCATCATCATGCAGAAAATAATCAAAAATATAGGTGAAAAAAATAAATTCATCTAATCAGCCCTTTTCATTTCATATTGGTCTACTAATATATAGTTTAATTCATATTGGAAAACTTTTGAACATATTAATAATTAATAGAATAATTTTATTAGTTTTAAAACTATACCAAAAAGATATAGTTTTTTTATTTTTTTGTAACATATGTTACATACCCTAGTGAAATAATCGGGTATGATTAGAACATAAGATTTAGGGCATCAATCATAAAAAATAATTGTACCTAATTTCAGATATAATATTTATAAATCTGAAAATGAATGTAATTTAAAGGAGGAACTACGATGCCACAAGTAGCATATGGAAATTTACAAAAAATAAAAAATGGAAAAAGACTTTATAGTATTACTCCCCGTATTCCTGGCGGTTTTGTAAGTGCAACAAATTTAGAAAAATTTGCTGAAGTTGCAAGAAAATACAAATGCTCTATCAAGCTAACCTCTGGTCAAAGAATAATGCTAATAGGATTGAAAGAAGAAGATGTTGCAAAAGCATATGAGGATTTAGGACTTGAGCCAGCAGTAAAAAGTCAATATTCAGTTAAAAATGTAGAAATTTGTCCAGGAGAAATTTGCAAAAGAAGTCGTCAAAATTCTTTAGCCTTAGGCCTAAGATTAGAAAGAAGATTTTATGGCGCCCCTGCTCCAAACAGAACAAAGATTGGCGTAGTTGGATGTCTTAATGCTTGTACTAGTGTTCATGCAAAAGACATCGGAGTTCTTGCTAATGAAGAAGGGTTCATTGTTATAGCTGGAGGAAGCGCAGGTTATCACCCTAGACTTTCTGATAAAATCGCAGAGAATCTAACTGCTGATGAAGCATATATGATGGTTGAAGCTGTATATGATTACTACTGCGAGATTGCACCTATGGGTGAAAAGCTAGGTAATACAATAGACAGAGTAGGATTAGACAAATTTATCGAAGATGTAAAAAAAATATATGAGAAAAAGAAAATTGGAGGACAAAATGAGTAGATTTTTAGGACCGATACATCACTGGTTACATTCAAAAATTTTATTACAGGAAAGAATAGAGACATCAGTTGAAGCAAGATTATTAGAATCAGGTATTGACCTTGGTAGTATTAAGCACTGGGACGAGGAATATGGTCCTGCTAATCCAGACGAGCAGTTAGAGGGAGCTATCGACACTCAAAACATTCATGGATGGCTTCAAAAAAGAATTCAAATGGCTGAAACTAGATTTGCCGGAAAAATAACTGAGTTAAAAGCTCTTCATGGCGATAAAGTAGTTGAAATTGCTAGCTCAGTATACGAAAACTATGCAAATACTATAGCAATTCAGCTTAATGAAAATGAAATGTGGGATGGTAATCTTGATTCTGCTCACAAGCTACTTCACAATCAAATTTTAGAAGGAATGCCTTGTGATCAAGCTGGAGCGATTACTTTAAACGAACAAGATATGCTAGAGTGGAAAAGTGATAGATGCCTTCACAAAGCATACTGGGAGCAAGTAAGTGGAGATGCTAAAGACCATCACCAAATGAGAGATGCTTTTAATAGAGCTTTCTTCGAAACTCTTGGCAATTTGAAATATGGCAGAGTAGTAGAATCTGGTGTAACTTACTATCAAATCAACCGTTAAGTAAACAAGTGTATACAAATAACTTTGATAACATATTAAATTAAAACATATATTAATAATGGAGGAATGTAAAATGATAACTAAAGAAATGATTATAGCAGATATTATTAAAGACAACCCTAAGGCAGCAGAGATATTAATGGCAAATGGTATGGGATGCTTGGGATGCCCGTCAGCACAAAGCGAGCCTCTATCAATGGCAGCTGATATCCACGGACTAAATTTAGAAAAGCTTTTAGCTGAACTTAATGCATAAGAAAAGTCTCACCCATTAGAGCAATAAATATTGATAATCCCCCCCCCTAGAATTGTTGTATAAAAAAAGCCTAGAGTATCCAGCTTAAATAAGCATGGTCTACTCTAGGTTTTTTATTATTACTTAAAATAGAATTTATTATTTTAATTAAACCATTTCTTCCGATGTAAATATCTTGAACCCATCCTTGCCGTTATCTTTGATTTCGTACATGGCTAAGTCAGATTTTTTAATCAGCTCATTATAAGATAGAGCGTCCTTTGGAAATCTGCTTACCCCTATGCTTGAAGTAAGGCTGTAGGACTGCCCATCAATTGTAAATGGAGCTGCTATAATTTTGGATAGATTATTTACTTTTTCTTTTATTTGGTTATCTGAATCTATGTCCATAAATATAAAAGCAAATTCATCTCCACCTATTCTAGCTGCAAAATCATCATTCTCTGCTAATCCGCTTATCCTATCCGCCATTGCTTTGAGCAATTTGTCTCCTACATCATGACCAGCAGTGTCATTGATTTCTTTAAATCCATCTAAATCGATAAAGCACATAATAAAATGTCTATCCATTTCTTTAATCAAAGCCTCAACTCTCTCCTTGAGGCAAAGTCTGTTTGGCAAGTCAGTCAAATTATCGTGATAAGCAAGATATTTAGCTTTATCTTCTGATTCTCTAATTCTTGTAATGTCATTAGCAAAAATAATTATCTCTTGAATATGCTCGTCAGAAATATCTGCTATAAGCTGAACTTTATTTTCATATACTTTTTTATTAAAGCTATGTTCAAAGATATACTCCCTATTTTTGCATGCCTGTGATATCCCTTCTACTGCCAGCTTGTAATAATCCTTTGGAAGAACCTCTTCAAGAAGCTTGTCATGGGCAGAGGAAGCATCTATCCCTAGCTCTGATAAAGCTTTTCCTTCACAGTGCTTTACAATTATATTGTCTCTATTTTTTACCAGTCTTAAAATTATACTCGGAAGTATCTGTACAGTGTGTCTATATTCATTGGCAATTTTTAGCCGTTTTCTCTCTAGCTTAAGAAGCTCACTATAGCTTTTAGTATAGGAAAAAACCATAAAAAATCCTGTTATGCATATAAGCAGAAGTCCGCCTAAGATAATCCAAATCATTCTTCTTTTTAGATATTCCTTGTCTGAATCGTCTATTAAAAAAATTATTGCTTGGTCGTTTCTTAGTTTTTTATAAATCTTAGTATATTCCTTGCCTTCAATAGTGACTGATTTTTTAATACTCGAATTTAGCCCCATTGAATTTATCTTATTCAGATAATAGGTATCATGAGCAGTAAAAGCTGAATAAGCTCCATATTCTACAGTAAAATCCTGCAAATGAGCTCTTTTTTCTTCAGTAAATCTATCATTCCATGCCTCGACATTTATAACAGCTATTTCATGGATAAACTCACTTTCATCTAAAATATTTTTTAGTAAAGCATTCGGATCGTTTTTCTTCACTAGGCCAAAAGCATTCATATCATCTACGTATAAATTAAGCAGATATGGCTGATTTTCAAGCTTATAATAAGTAAAGATATAGTACCCATCTTGACCATAAGCAAGAGACCTCGGCCCTGCCCAGAACCTACCCTTAGATATGCCTTTTCCTACAGTTACCTCTTTGTCGTCCAAAAGCTGAGAAAATGCATCATACCAAAAACCCCAATCTTTAGTAGAAAGCCCTATCTCATGCTCTGCTGTAGATGTTTCAATTATAATATCGTCTTCTAATTTTCTAAAAAGCGCTACCTCTGATAATTTGTATCTAGACTTTATCTCTTCTAAAAAATTAACGTCTATTGTAGATAGCTCAACACCACTTAGGTCTTCTTCAACCTGATAAGTGACATTTTCTAAAATTTCAACTAAATAATTTTGAATTAAATCCTCTGCGCTTACTGAATTTTCTATAGAGTTCATTATAAATCCTGACAGCTGCTGTATATCATCATCCTGCTGATTCGTAATCATATAGTCAAAGGTTTTTATAGTAAGAACAATTATAAGCATTATAAATACAGTCATTATAACTAAAATATTATCTCTAAACTGGTCTTTAAATCTTTTCATAGACAACTCCCTCTAGAAGTTTTCCTTATCTTCCCTAATTTTCACTATACTAGATATAATAAGACTTTCTATATTTTGATTTTCTGTCAGTCTAACAGTAATATAAAAAATTCCATTTCCAATTTTTTCGTCCTTATTTTTAGCTTTTCCAAGTATATATACATTATTCTCGTCATCTGGCATATATCCAGATATTTCTATATCAGTATATCCCTGAGCAGTAATAGTTTCCTTGAACTCTGTTAATTTATCTGCATCAGAAGTAGATAAAACCTCTATATCTGGCTGCTGTGAGTTCATAAGGGTTCTTACTGAATCTATAATCTGAGCATCAATCTTACTGCTTTCATAATTAACTTTAAGTCCAACTATTATTAAAATCGCAATGACTATAACAACTAGAGATTTGTATACTTTTTTCATATACTTCACATCCCTCAATTAAATTTAATTAATTATAGCTATTAACTATAAATTTATCCACTAAAATATGTGAAAAAATATAAATTTTATTAGGATAAAAGCAATATTTAATATTATAATATATCGTAGATTCTAAAAATATAAAATCAAACTAAGGATGATACTATGAATAATCAAACAAAAAACAACGAAATCACAATTATCGGACTAAGCATTGCTATAATTATAGGAGGTGGTATGGCTATTTATATGATTGCAGCTGTATTTCCTCTGCCAGGACTAAAATATATCTTTGTAGCACCTTTTGTTTCTACTATATTTTATGTAGTCCAGCACAAGCTCAAAGGGAAATATATTCTACCTAAAATAGGGACTGTTTTTGGATTAGTTATGAGTGTTATCAATATGTATATGGGCTTGGCAATCTTAATTACAACCTTCTTAGCCTATATCAGTTCATTTTATTTAAAATCTGAGAGCAAAAGAATATTTTGGAGCAGTGCATTTTTCTCTGGCTATACTGGTCTGATTGCAATTCTTGTTTCAAAATATTTAATAGGAGGAGTATTTTTAGAAATACCAAATTCTATGATAGCTCTAAATTCTATTTTAGGACTAATATTTGGTATACTTGGCAACAACCTTGCTAAAACTGTTGTCAATAGAGTGAGTAAAGACTCAAGATACTAAAATTAACTAACTACATTACAAAAGAACTTTTTCCATTAAATAAATCTATACTGCTAAATAAATCTATACTGCTCATTTATTTCAATAACTTTATATATCAAAAAACTTCTAGATTATTAAAATGTCCTTAGACTAGGTTTCATTTTATATTATCTAGAAGTTTTTTATTTTAAATATTAACTAATTTTCAACTGTATCTACTACTATATATGGCTGAAGCTGGTAAGGCTTTGGTGCTACCTTTCTATCTTGCCACATATAAAACCATCTCTCTAGTGGATAGAAATAATATCCATCTTGCCAGTGGTCAGATGTATCATAAGGATCTGCAAAAACTAAAACATCATCCCCTATACTAGGTGTTCCATTGTTGTCATAGCCTATTATTGCTTGCCAATGTCCATCCCAGTCTCCCCACTCAACCATGATAGGACGTCCTTCTTTTAAATGGCCTGTCAGCCATTTTACAAAATATGAATCCTTTGCATCTTCAACCCAAGCCTCAGTAGTATCGCTGTTTTCAGATGCATAAAGACTAGAGCTTGAAAATGTAGGTTTTATGTTCCCAAAATCAGCTGTACTTAAACCATCATTTTCAGATGTCAAATCTTCAGCCTTAGGATTAGCTATGTAGCTTGTTTCTAAAACCTTTAAATCCTTTTGAGTACTGAAAAAGTCATATAACTGCTTTACATTCGTTCCATACTCAAAAAAGTTATTTGCTGAGCCAGGCTTAGCTCCCTCTACGTCCTTATCAACAGAAGAACCCATCATCTCTGCTAATTGCATTTCAGTAAACCCTTTTATTCCTAAATTCTCTAATACCATAAGAGCTGTCACGTTTCCACAAGACCATTCTGTAGTTTGTTGCATTGTTTTAAATTTTGGTATTATAGTAATCTGGTCATCAGATACCATGTTATAAAAATCAGGAGCTTTATAAAACTTAGAATTCAAATTATCTCCTGCATTATTATAAGCATCAGCCCCTGCATATTCGTTGTAATCCAATCCTTTAATCATTTCTGGCTTGCTTTGAATTGCATCCTTTATAGTATTGTCATCTGCAAATGAAGGTACAATACTTCCCCCAACTACTAGAGCAGTCAGCGCAAAAGCAAAAATCTGTTTTTTCATCAAAACCTCTCCTCCCTAATTTAAAATTTAGTAACTTTTTTAATTATATCAAACCCAAATCAAATTACAATAAAATAATTAGTCTTGCAAAATTATACTGTATTCTATTTTATTATTCTAAGATTTTCTTCCACTCTGATAAAAGCTTATCGAAGGAATATCCAGCATTTGCTGGGCTAGTTGAAGGAAGCTTAGTTATTTCTAGCTGTGTTTTAGGATAAAGATATTTATTATAAAGCTCAAAAGCCTTTCCACCATTGGCATATACCTTTATAATGTTTGCCCTACTAAGTATCTGTGATATATCTACTGGAACTACATTTGAAATTGAGCTATCACTTGAACCAACAATATCACAGGATTCAATAACATCCCATAGAGCAATTTTGTGTTTTTTTAGCATGACAATTTTATCCTTAGTATCCTTTGGAGTAGATTCATTTAGCAACTGTGCCATCAGCTTCCAAAATCTATTTTGAGGATTTGCGTAAAAAAAGCTTTCTTGTCTTGATTTAACAGATGGAAAACTTCCTAAAATCAAAATTTCTGAGTTTTCATCAAATACAGGAGGAAATTCGTGACTTGCTCTCATTTATTTCACCTTTTAGCCCTTATATAGCATTCTATCGTAGCAATGAACAAATCCCATTTTTTCATATAGTTTTTTTGCTCTTTTGTTTGGTATATCTACATGAAGAGACATTTTCCCGCCAGTTTTATCTACAGCTGCATTTATGAGAGAGGTAGCAACCCCTCTGCCAGCATTACCGCTTTTTACTCCAATATAAGCAAGGTGATAAGTCGGGATAAAATCTTCAAATCCCATATGCACTATTATACATATTCCCTCAATCTTATTATTTCTTTTTGCAGTAAATATATAGCCTAATTTTACAGCTTTTTTTACTGCATCAATGGTTTCTTCGTAGCTATCATGATAGGGCTGAAGCAGTTCTCTAGTGCATTTTACTATCTCCTCCATATCAATATCTGGTAGCTTTGATATTTCTTTTATTTCTATGTCGCTTCTTCCATCATTTAATAGGATTACATGTGTACCTTCTTTATGCTCACTAGCTAAAAAGGCTGCTAATGAATAGGCTTCATTCTTTGATATTGTAACGTTTTCTAATTTTTTGATTAGCTTAACAGCTTCAGTAAGTTTTTCTTCTTCGATACTGTGAATTATAGTCTCAGTATTTGCCATTATACTTTGCATGCCTTCTAATATTTCTTTAAATTTAGGCTGATTTTGAGGCGTATCTGACATTTTATCAACTACAAGCTTGCTCACCCCACAGTGAAGCTCTGGCATTGTATCGATATCTTCATCTATCCAGCTTCTCATTATCTGATGATATAGACTCATGATAGTGTATCCACCTTTTGCCTGAGACCAGACAGATGTAGGGCTTTTTAATTTTTGAGATATCTCCTCCATTATGCTTTGGATAGCAAGGCTTCTGATAAATGGTTTTTTCTCCCACTCGCTAAGTAAAAACATTCCATTTTCCTTAGCATAATTTTCAATCTGAGTTACCTCATCTTCATTTTTTTTGATTTTTATGTCAACCCAGTTTATATTTTGGAATTGCTTTTTCTTACTGATATTTAAATCTGATTTTATAACCTGGCCATAACACTCTAGTTCTAAGTAGTCAGCAAAATATATTATAGATTTGTAGTATCTCTCTGAGCCGTGTATTAACAATTTTTCATAACCCTTGGTTTTAGCATACTTGCAAAGTGCCTCTGCTATTCTGTCATTCTTATGCCCTGTTGGATTGGCTCCTTCTAGTTTAAGATAAATACTTTCTATCCCCAAATACTTTTCTAAATTCTTAGCTCTAAATAACGGTGTCTGTCCGCTTAAATGCATCAAATCATCCTTTCTCTTTCTAATTTTTTTATTCTAACTCATATGCTCCTGTATAAAGCTGATAATATTTACCTGCTTGATTAATCAGTTCTTCATGGGAGCCTCTTTCTATTATTCTACCATCTTCCATAACCATAATCACTTTTGAATTTTGGATAGTTGAAAGCCTATGAGCAATAACAAATACTGTCCTTCCATGCATCAGAGAATCCATCCCTTGCTGAACTATAGATTCTGTACGTGTGTCTATAGAAGAGGTTGCTTCATCTAGTATCATAACTGGTGGATTTGCAACTGCTGCTCTTGCAATAGATATAAGCTGCCTTTGTCCTTGGGATAAATCATTTCCATCTCCTGAAAGCACAGTATCGTAACCATTTGGAAGCATTCTTATGAAGCTGTCTGCATTTGCAAGCTTTGCTGCCTTGATGCATTCCTCATCAGTAGCATCTAGCCTTCCATATCTTATGTTTTCCATAACGCTTCCTGTAAATAAATTTACATCTTGAAGCACTATTCCAAGTGATCTTCTTAAGTCAGCCTTTTTGATTTTGTTGATATTAATTCCGTCATAGCGTATCTTTCCATCAGCAATATCATAAAATCTGTTAATGAGATTTGTAATAGTTGTCTTTCCTGCTCCTGTAGCTCCTACGAGTGCAAGCTTTTGGCCTTGCTTTGCATACATAGTTATATCGTGAAGTACCATCTTATCTTGTGTATACCCAAAATCTACATCGTAAAAATGAACTTCTCCCTTTAGCTCTGTGTAAGTGATACTTCCATCGCTATGAGGATGTTTCCATGCCCATCTCTGAGTCCTATCAGATGTTTCTATTAGCTCAGCTTCACCCTCTTTTACATTTATAAGCGTCACATAGCCATCGTCTACTTCGCTTTCTTCATCCATTAAATCAAAAACTCTTTTTGCTCCTGCTAATGCCATTACCACTGAATTCATCTGCTGTGATATCTGAGCTATAGGATTGATAAAGCTTCTAGAAAGCTGTAAAAACGATGCAATCATACCAAGAGTCAGTGGCTTTAATCCTGTAAGGCTTAAATTACTAAATCCTAGCACTGCCATTGTGCCTCCTACAAGTGCAATTAGTACATATAAAATATATCCAAGATTATTCATAATAGGCATCAAAATATTCGCATACTTGTGAGCAGAGGTTGAATTCTCGCATAATTCTTCATTTTTTATATCAAAATCTTGCTTAATCTTATCTTCGTGACAAAATACCTTAACTACTTTTTGTCCTTTAATCATTTCTTCAATATATCCGTTGATGCTTCCTATCGACTGCTGTTGCTTCATGAAATACTTGCCACTGCTTTTCGCTATTTTCTTCACTAGCTTCAGTATTATAAATACGAAAGCAAGTACAAACAGCGAAAGCCCTATGCTTAAATACATCATTGCTCCGAAAACTGCTGCTATAGTTATCAAAGATGAAAAAGCATGAGGAATACTTTGTGTTAACATCTGTCTTAGAGTATCTATGTCATTAGTATAATGGCTCATTATATCTCCATGAGCATGAGTATCAAAGTACGAAATCGGAAGACTCTGCATATGAGAAAACAACTCATCTCTTATTTTCTTCAAAACTCCTTGAGCTATCTTTACCATAGTCCTGTTGTATATCAAGTTAGCAAGCACACCAACTCCATAAATACTAGCCATAATCATCAGAATTCTAAACAAGCCAGAAAAGTTTGGCACAGCTTCTACTAGCAGGGGATAGATATAATCATCTATCAGTACTTGAATAAAAAGTGAAGAAACAGCACCAATAAGTGAGCTAAGAATGATGCAGATAAATACTACTGAAAGTGAAAATTTATAATGCTTCATATATGATAGTAATCTTTTTATAGTATTACGCTTCACTACCTAGCACCCCCTTTGATTGTGACTCATACACTTCTCTATAAATACTACTGCTTATAATGAGCTCCTCGTGAGTTCCATAGTCAACTATTTTTCCATCATCCATCACTAGTATTTTATCTGCTTCCGAAATAGAAGATATTCTTTGTCCTATGATGATTTTAGTTGTATTTGGCATACTGCTTAATAGCTCTTTTCTGATATGAGAATCAGTCTTTGTGTCTACTGCACTTGTTGAGTCATCTAGAATAAGCACTTTAGGATTTGAAAGCAAGGCTCTTGCTATGCAAAGTCTTTGCTTTTGTCCACCAGATACATTGGTTCCACCTTGCTCTATATAGGTTTCATATTTATCAGGAAAATTCTCAATAAAGCCATCTGCTTGAGCTATAGAGCATGCCTCTTTTATTTCTTCATCTGTAGCATCTGGATTTCCCCATTTTAAGTTTTCCTTTATAGTTCCAGAAAAAAGTACATTTTTTTGAAGTACC
This sequence comes from Acetoanaerobium noterae, assembly GCF_900168025.1. NCBI lineage: Bacteria > Bacillati > Bacillota > Clostridia > Peptostreptococcales > Filifactoraceae > Acetoanaerobium > Acetoanaerobium noterae. The sequence goes on from NZ_FUYN01000003.1 coordinate 162,283, forward strand.
ATAGATACAGATTTTCTAAGAGACTTAATATCATAATTTCTAACATCTATACCTGCAACCTTAACAGCTCCACTGCTTACATCGTAGAGTCTAGGGATAAGCTGGACTAAAGTAGTCTTAGATGAGCCAGTACCTCCTATGATTCCTATAGTTTCTCCTGATTTTATTTTGATATTAATATTCTCAAGACAAAGCTTGTCTGCACTATCTGAATACTTGAAGTTTACATTTTCAAACTCTATATCTCCATTTTCTACCTCATAAATAGGAGAGCTTGGATTTTTTATATCTGTTTGTTCATCTAGAACCTCAACTATTCTTCTTGCTGAAGCCTTCGATATTGTTATCATAACTAGCACCATTGAAAGCATCATCAAGCTCATTAGTATCTGCATAGTATAGGTTATAAGGCTCATAAGCTGTCCTGTACTAAGTCCAAGCGCTGGATTGTTTCCACTAGCTACTACAGCTCTAGCACCAAACCACGATAGCAAGAGCATACATGAATACACAGAAAACTGCATCAATGGCATATTAAATGCCAATAACTTTTCTGCTTTTATAAAGTCTTTGCTTATTTCTTCCGAGGTCTTTGAAAATTTATCTATCTCATGCTCTTCTCTTATAAAGGACTTCACTACTCTTATCCCTGAAAGATTTTCCTGAACTATCCTGTTTAAATTATCATAGGATTTAAATACTCTTTCAAAAATAGGAAAGGCATTTTTTATTATCAAATATAAGCCAATTCCTAAACCTGGAATCATTGTCAAGAAAATCAAAGATAATTTAGAGCTTATTCCAAAAGCCGCTGTAAGTGCAAATATAAGCATAAGCGGACTTCTAGCAGCATTTCTAATTATCATCTGATATGACATCTGAACATTTGTAACGTCAGTAGTAAGCCTAGTAATAAGGCTTGAATTAGAAAACTTATCTACATTTGAAAATGAAAAGTCCTGAATATTATAAAACATGCCTTTTCTTAAATTCTTTGCAAAGCCTGCTGAAGCTGTAGCTGCTGTTTTTCCTGCTAATGCTCCAAAGAATAGAGATATAAGTGCGCCTATTAGAAGTGCTAACCCTAGCTTAATAATAAGCGGAATATTTCCACCATCAATACCTTTGTCTATCAAATCTGCCATCAAAAAAGGTATAAGTACCTCCATTATTACTTCTAGCATTACGAAAATAGGAGTTAAAATACTGTCTTTTTTATAGCCCTGTATATATCTAGCTAATTTCTTTATCATACTTAAGTCTTCCTTTCATATAATCCATTATGAATTAATGTTGTCTATCATTCTGTCTATGTAGCCCTGCATAGTTCCCATTTCTTCATCTGTAAATCCTTTTGTAAGCTTTTCATTTAGCTTTAAAATATCTGATTTAATTGCTTCATGCATGTTTAAAGCCTTTTCTGTTAAGATGAGCTTTTTCAGCCTTGCATCTGATTCTACCTCTTCCCTTACAATAAGACCTTTTTGAACCATTAATTTTATTACCTTTGAAGCAGTGGATCTAGTAACTGAAAACTTTTTTTCTAAATCTTTTTGATATATATCCTTATCGCTATTTTGTGCTAAATAAGCAATAATCCAGCTATTCGTACCTGTTATGCTCTGTGCATATGCAAAATGCTCAGAGCTTTCAATTTCTCTTTTTATAAGATTATTTAATATACGAATTCTATGGCCAATGAATTTTTCATGCACTTCGCATCCCTCACTTTAAATTAATTGCTCTAAAATTATTACTATCCACTTACTTCGATTAATATTGTTGCTCGTCGAACTGTTGTATGACGAACTGTTTTACATCAAACAATTATACTCTTGCTCGATATTCTTGTCAATAAAGTCAAATAAATATTTATAAGTAAAACTATATAGGCATAAAGTATTATATTGTGAGGTAAATATAAGATAATGGTAAAAAATATAAATAAGCTATTAATACTGGGGGTGTTATTATGAATTTAAGAAAACTGATTTCTCTACTTATTCTAGTGACAATATTTACAAACATTTTTTCTGGATGTTCAGGTGGTTCTGATGTTAAAAACAGCTCAAAAGTACAAGAGTTTAAAATCACTGAAGATAATCCTACTGTAAATGCAGATGGTATAGACATACTGTTTTCAGAATATGATATAAACGAAGAAACTACAGTTAATATTCAAAAGGTTGAGCCACAAAATCTTTTTAATGAAGAAGTTACTAAAGAAGATGTTTTAGTAAATACCTTTGAAATAAAAGTTCCTCAAGTGGAAAGCTTCACATCATTAATAAATATAGATATTCCATATGACGAAAGCTTCATAGAAAACGGAAGTGTAAAAAGCAATGTCGGAGCTATGTATTATGATGAAACACAAAGTCAGTGGATTCCTATTCCTTTTGAAATAGATGAAGCTAATAAAAAAGTACGAATAATCACAAATCATTTATCAACCTATAGCGTTTTCACTATAAAAAATGAAAATACTAGAGCCGCTAAAATAATAAAAGTAAATTCATTTCCTCCACTACCAAGCGGAATATCACAAGTCTTTGAAGCTGTCATTGATGAAGCTATAAACAATACTATGACTCCTGGAAAACAAGCCTTTGAACTAGGCCAAAGCGTAGTATCTGATTGGCTAGGTATAAGTGGTGCAACTCTTACATCTATAACCCAAACCCTATATGCATCTGAGTTTGCAAGTGGGCTTGGAAATGCATTTAACAATGTAGGACTAGCTGCCGCTATGGTTCAAGCTGCTTACGATTTTAGTAGTGGCAAGGATAAAGAGCTGTTTACTAATCTAACTAAAAATCTTTCTTATTTCTCAGTAGGAAGATGGGGTTCAAATGCCCTTCAGCTTAGCTTTGTAGGTGTCTATGCCATAGATTACTCTCTTAATAAATTTGCAACTGCAGCTTGGGACGGAAGAAAAGAAATATGGTACGAGGCCTATAAAGCCTATTATGAAAAGGAAAATATAAGAACAGCAAAACAATGGTATAGCAAATTATATTGGATTTGGCAGGATACTAAAGAATCAAAGGACCCTAATGCTTTAAAGGCCGCAATTGATAATGAGCTTACTTCATATGTAAATGCATTTTGGAATTTGCCTGATTCTGATAAAGCATTTTGGCAATCAGAAATTCAAAAAACTGGTTTTAGTGGCGGCGGTGGGCTAAATAAAAAACTAGAAGAAGAAATAAGTAATGCCCATAAAGCTAGGCTTGTAAAAGACCTTCAAGAGCCAGTATTCGATAAATTAGAGCAAGCAGTCAGATGGCAGCTTACTGAAGAATACACTAAGGAATTAATTAACTTAAAAAATTATCTAAATAAATCAACTAATGTATTAATCACTGAAAACTTAAAAGCAGGAGAAAAAGCTGAATATGCTGGATATATAGTTCGATTTTCACCACTTAACGATACTGCATATGTTCCAAGCTGGACTGGAAAAATTAAGGATGACGGCACTGCTCAGACTCAGTTTACTGCACTAGGACATATACAATCAGGCGCTCCTGATACTTTACTTTTGTTTGAACCTGACGCAAACCCAGACACTGATGAGCCTATAAAGGAAATTCCATTTAAAATTAGCTTCCCAAATATGCAAATCAATCTAAAAGAAATGTATCCTACTATGGATGAAATCGCTGGTAATTGGCAGACTGTATACATGACATTCCCAAACATAGAGGCTGACTTAAATTATATCAAAAGTGAAGGCGGCGAATGTGATTTCACTGCTGAAATGGTAGAACTATTTAAGGTTGCTAGAATGAAATGTAAGTTTGAAATTCAAAAAATCGATGAGACTAATGCAACTTTAGTTTTCGGAATTACTAGTGGAATTAATACATCCACTGGAGAAGCTTTAGATATAGAGCCAGATCCTCCTGTTTCTGCTAGTGCAACTTATAATGAGGGAGTATTTGCTTCTAAGGTTATAATGGATGATGAAATGGCTATCAATTTAAGTCTTGATATGAAAAAAACTCAAGAAGGAAATAGAGTATTTGAAAATACTTCAACAATTATTGGAGAAGATGAAAACGGCAAAATAATGAAAATTACTATTAACCTAAAAGGACAAAAAGAATAAGGATGATACTATGCTTCCAATTATTAAATTTGATTTATTTAACCAAATTATTTATCTAAAAGCTTACGACGTTTTTATATTATTAAGTATACTAACTGGGCTGATTTTTTCTTTTTCAGTTTTAAAAAAGTATGGTCTTGTTTCAAAGGCCATACTTTCTATTTATTTTTTTATAGCTATCAGCTTTATAGTAGGAGCTAGGTTATTAAACTTTATATTACAATACCCCAAATATAAGCAGGCTGAAATTTCTTTATTCACACTAGAATTTGGTTATTTTTCTTTGTATGGAGGAATTATTCTTAGCTTTATAGTTCTGATAGTCCTACTAAATCTTAAAAAACTAGATATTTTAGATATCCTAGACAAGCTTACCCTGCCTTTTTTGTTTAGCTTTTTTATTATGAAAATAGGGTGCTATTTAAATGGCTGCTGCTATGGAAAGCCTACAAAATCATGGTTTGCTGTTCCTCTTCCTATAAATCAGCAAGCTACTCTTACTAACAATCCTCTAGTTTCCTCGATTTTTGGTAAGCTCGATATCAGGGTTTATCCTACCCAATTCATGGAGGGATTTGGAGCCGTTCTCATTATAATCATAATTCTAATTATTAGAAAAAAATTGATAAAAGGTCAGATATTTATAGTTTCAGCAGGACTTTTTAGTCTATTAAGATTAGTAGTTTTATCTTATCGTCAGCTTCCATATTCTGACTTTGTGCTGAAGTATTTCTATCCTCGATTATATAGTTTAATCATAATAACAGCTGTTATTGGTTTTGTTATAATACATCTATTCAACAGTAAAGCACCTTCCTTATAAGTTAATAAGTTAGGTGCTTTAATTTACATTTATACTACTTTTCTATAAATACATAATCATTAGTATTTATCAGTATTTATTATTATAAGTTATCATGTTTTATTGCTGAAGCAATTCTAATATAGATTCTGGCACATAGGTTCTTGCATCTTTTACCTCTGGAGATACTTCAAATTTTTGAAGGCTTTTATTATAGCCATACATTTGCTGACCTATAGTAACTGTAAATGAAGAATTTTCTTTTCTTAGTGTTGCAGTTTTCGTAGAGTTATCCCATGCAATTTCATATCCAAAATGGTCTGCCACCTGCTTAAGAGGAATCATATTAACACCATTAGCCATATATCCAGAGTCTATGATTTTTTCTAAGGCTTCATCCTTTACTGGCATTTCATCTGCATCCTTTTCAAGCATTATAACTTGTTTTGGATTTGTTTGAGCTGGGATGCTCTTAGTAGAAACATCGTAAACAACTACTAAATCTTTGTTTTTTAATTTCTCGATATCAACGCTCTTTCCATGCTTATCGATAAGCACTGAAGAATCTGATATGTTAAGCTTGAGATTATTGTCAATACTTGTTAAGTTTTCATCAAAATAAGAATGCTTAACAAAATTCTTAGTATCATCTGAGCTTATCATTATAAATTCTGGATTTATAACTGGAGGATATATTAGTATCATAGGCATATCTTTTCTATAAAAGCCTCTAATTTTCTGTCCTTTTTCTATTTTGTCTAGAGCTTGAATTGTAGCTGTGTCTTGATTTACTACAAGCATATCTCCTTTTAAGTTAAATTGTCCTATAACCTCATCTGACTTACCATCTGTCATTATAACAGAGGTATATCCATTATTTGATTTAATTTCCTTTACATAGCCTTCAAAGCTCATATAGCTTATTTTTTCTTCTTTTAAGCTATCATCTTGTATTACTCCAGCTTTAGCATTTACTTGCTCAGCTGAATTGCTAGTCAAAACAGAATCTGCCATAGCAATATTAGACGTCATTCCCAATACTAAAGAACCTACTGTAAACACTTTTATCATTTTTTTCATAGTAACCATCCTTTTTCTATAGGAATATAAGCATAATGTAGCTATATTCCCATAATAGTTTTTTGATATATTTTAAATTGCTTACATATAGGTTCTCATATCTGGCTCAATAAGTCCATTTCAAACTATTTACAGTTTGTTTACATAATTTCATCAATTTTTCCAGACTTCATGCAAAGCACCTTGTCAGCATGCTTCTTGCACTGCTCATCATGGCTTACCATCACTATAGAAGTTCCTTGATTGCTAAGCTTTTTTAGCTTAACTAGAACTTTTTCAGACCATTTTTCATCTAAATCATTAGTAGGCTCATCTAGAAATATAACCTCAGGCTTTTTAACTATAGCCATAAGAACCATTACTCTTCTTTTTTGACCTCCACTAAGGGTATTTGGCAGCTTATCTTTATGCTTTAAAAGACCAAACTCTTCTAATAACCCATCAATTTCAAGCTCAGAATTATTAAGTCCTTTCATTAGCATTAGATTTTCATTTACTGTTAGCGCTTCTACTAATTGTGGTTCTTGAAAAACAAAACCCATTTTGTTTCTTCTGTATGAATTTAGTTCATCTTCATTTGACCAGTTAAGTGGCTTTCCACCAAACATTAGCTCTCCCTTGTCTGGTTTTAGCATTAGTCCCATTATATACAGTAGAGTAGATTTTCCTGCTCCAGACTCCCCTGTTATTAATATAAACTCTCCTTTATTTATATCTACGCTCACATCATCAGCTGCATAAATATCTTCTGTATCTTTGTACATCTTTACAAGGTTTTTAACTTCCATAATCTTATCCATTATCTTACACCTCCAGAAGTAAAGACATCCTTAGGTTCATTTTTATTGATTTTTACAACAGGAATAATTGAAACAAGTACCCCTATTACAATCGAAAGCATAATACCAAGCAGTCCTGGCAAGAGTCTATCTGCTAAAGTAAACGCCCCTTGCGGCATTAAAACTATTTTGTTTACCATATCATACATATAGCCACTTAGCGATATACCCATTAGGCTTCCAACTACTCCTCCGAGTACTATAATAGTCAAAACCTCAATCGTATACATAAAGATAAGCTCAGATTTTTTATATCCCATAGCTCTTAAGTATCCCATTTCCTTTTCCCTCTGAGAAGCCATTACATTAAATATCCCAAATAGAGCAATCAGAGTTATTAAGAATGTCGAGCCTGCAAATATCATCAGTATTTCAGATACATTTGCTATAGTTTCCTTCACTTCCATTTTTTGCTGGCTCAAGGATATAACCTGAGCATCTATTTTAGATTTTTTTATATCCATTACTACTTTTTCTACATCTGCTCCATCCTTGACCTTTATCATAACAGCTGAAATGAGCTCTTCAGGTTTTTGTTTTAGGAAGTAGTCCCCTGCATCAGCATCAAAAAATACATCTGCAAGCCATATACTATCATTTATATTCATTATTATAGTGTCATCTAGAGCTGTCTCGGTTGGCATTAATGTCCCAGCCAGTTCAAAAACCTGATCCATAATTTCAATACTTCCCTCTTCATCAGGCATGACATTTACCCCTAGAATAACCTCTTTCTCGCCCAAAGAGGTTATGTGGTTTTTCTCTAGCCATGGCTTCACTAAAAAGTCTGAATCATAATCTATTCCTAAAACTCTGTAGCTCACTGGAAAAGTACAACATCCATACTGAGTGAGTGTTCTTAGAAAAAATTGAGCTGAATACTGTGAAATATTTTCCTTTGGAATTTCATCCAGTACGCTTTTATCCATAAACCCCATCACTGGAGAACCCGAATACATAAGCTCTTTTGCATCCTTATCTGCATTGTTTGGAAGTATTATTATGTCTGCTCCCATTCTGTCAGAAACAATATCGACAGCTTTATTTGAAGAAAAATATAAAGTAAATATAATGACAAAAATACAAATTGTAACTGCTGATAGCAAGCTTATAAGTACTGCTTTATTTCTTCTTCGCAGTACATTGTAAAACCCTAACTTATATATGTTCATAATGCACCTCATATTTAGTTTTATGTATTACGATTATTAATTTTATCTATGTATTCTATAAATTATTATTATAGGCTTTGCAAAGTTAAATCTCCTATTTGTATGATATAATCGTTTAGAATTTAGCAAAGGAGAGATGAAATGAAAAAATATGTAAACCTTTTAAACTCAATCTTAGGAACTATACTGCTAATAGCTGTAAAGTACATAAGCCCTGTCTGTACTGGGAAAGTCTTGCTTCAAAGTGGCAAGGAAATGCCTATGAGATGTCATTACACCAGTACTGCTGTAATACTTATCGCTATTATTCTGATAGTTTTATCTATTGAGCTCTACATAAGAAAAGCTCATCTTCCAATTACATTTATAGTACTTGGACTTATACTATTTATCATTCCACTTGATACACCATTTAGTATAGGTGTATGTATGAAGCCTATGGAGTGTCACTCTACAGCTCTATGGATTAAAATCATCAGCGGAATTCTTATTTTAAGTGGAATATCTACTTTCTTCTTAAAGGATGAAAACTCTAAAATCGTCTAGGTAAATTAATCTTAAAAAATTAATGCGATTCACAAGAAAACACCTCAAATCTTTTCTCTTAGATTTATGAGGTGTTTTAATTTAGTCATTTTCTGGCATAACACTAGATTTCTTAGAAAGAGCTTTTCCTAATAATATCGAGCCTGCTGTAAGTAAAATTACTAATATGATAGAAATTATAAATTCGGGTGACCTTACATCTAGTATCTTATCCCCTACGTTTAGAAAAATAACAGTTCCTGGCAAGATGCCAATTAAGGTCGCTATCGTATACTGAGTAAAGCCTATCTCAGCAAGTCCAGATGCATAGTTTATGACGTTATATGGCATAGCAGGAATAAGTCTGCAAATGAAAACTATCAAAAAGCTATCTCTACTACTCGATTCCATAAATTTATCCCACCAAGCCTTTGGCATTTTTTCTTTAAGGTAGCTTCTTATCATATCCTTTGATAGTATTTTTGCTATGTAGTACATAATGCTGCTGTTTATTATTGCTCCTATAATCGTATATAAAGTTCCATCCCATAGCCCAAACGAAAGTCCTCCTGCTAAAGCAAGCACTGGCACTGGAAAAAAGAATATAGGAAGTACTATCCATACTCCTATATAAGCAAAAGGAGCAAGAGAGCCAAAACCATCAACCCAATTTCTTATTGATGCTGCAGTAATATCGCAAAGAAAAGAATTATAAATACAAATGAAAAATGCTAAAGTCGCTATTATAATTATAATTTTCTTTAGTTTAGTCACACTTGCTCCTCCTTCATCAAAATTACAGCCTGATGCAAAAACATCAGGCTGATTCTAACTAGCTAGCTTTATCAATAGTTTTTTTTGCATTTTGTTTATCATTGTATACCTTTTTAGCTATACCTATCATTATCGATAGTGCAAATAAAGTAAGTAAGCCTACAAATAGCTTTTGAGCTCCACCTGTAAGAGTTCCTCCTACATATGAGTATACTATAGTAGCAGGAAGCTGCCCAAGTCCAGTTGCAATAAAGAACGCCCAGAATCTCATATTAGTAAGTCCTGCCGCATAGCTTACAAAGTCAAAAGAAACAAATGGAAGCAGTCTACAAATTAAGATTGCAAACTTACCGTACTTTTCAAAGAATACGTCAACACTCTCCATAGCACCCTTGCTAGTAAGCTTTTCAACTGCATCTCTACCTAGCACTCTAGCAATAAAGAAGCATAGTGCTGCTCCTGCCATAGCAGAGGACCAAGATAAAATTGCTCCTTGCCACCATCCAAATATGGCAGCATTTGATAATGTAATTAAAAATGCTGGAATAGGAGCCGCAATTGATTGAAGCACCATAAGAGTAAATGAAACAACTACTGCTAATTTTCCAAATGATCTTAGGTATTCTATTACTATCTGAGTGTCTAGTCTAGAAATAGTTGCAAATGCTTCATTAAGTCCTGTATGAAGTGAGTCTATAGTAAAATAGCAAATCATAAAAATCCCGATACCTGCTAGAGCAATAATTCTACCTAGCTTTCTCTTCTTCTTAATTTGCTCAAGCTCTGATGCATCTATTTCCTCACGAAGGTCTTTAAGCTTTAGCTCGCTTTCTTTTAAAGCTTTTCTTTCCTCTTTTGTATATTCCTTTTGATATTTCTTTAAAGTCATTATGATATAGATATTCACTAAATTTACCACAATTACAAAAGCTAAAAAATACGGTCTAACCTGTGAAACTGGAGTAGTAATAACCAATGTTTCTTTTGTAATATATAAAAACTGCTGTAGTCTTCCAGTTACAAGAGCTAAAAATACTGCTAGCCCTTCTATAATGAAAAACGAATATTTCCAATCAAGTCTTTGCTTTGATAAAGCAACCATAGATCCAAAAGCAGTGAATATATACATCACTAGCCCAAGACCTACCATCATCTCATACGCTACACTAAAGAACAGTAGCATATTAATAAGAAAGCCTAGTGCTATACCTGTAGCAGTATAGTAGAACAGCAATCTTAATTTTTTCATCTAATTACCTCCTAAAGGTTCCCTTTAAATGGAGCCTTCAACTTTTTTCTATAATTATTCAGCTATAGAATATACTGTAGCTATATATGTTCCGTCTTCTGGCAATACATCTCCATTACCCATGAATGTAACTTCACTTGTTTTTTCAACTGAGCCATAAGTATAAGCAGAGTTTGAAATTATTCCTACTGGACAGCTATCAAGGCAAGATAAGCAACCAGTGTTTTTATTTTTTGCCATTTCAAGATTTCCACCAAATTTAAATGCAATTTGTTTTCCATTGCTGTCTTTGATTACTTCATTTACATCGTATTCTTTTTCTGCGCCGTTCCATGTAACCTTCATATCTAGAGCAGTACCCTCAACATGAGTAGTTGCACCATTATCTACAGTCATATTATTTCCTGGCTCAGCTCCTATTTCAACTAATGCATCATAAAACGCAACTGGATCAGCATATGCTGTAAATACTGATTTCGCACCATTAGTACCATCTTTAAATACTGAAGCATGACGAGTTACTTCTGTGAAATATTTTCCATTTACTTGAGTAAGTACAGTTACAGTTTTTGCTTCTTTGTCTACAAGTATAGGATTTTCTAATGATACTCCTCCTACTTGATCTGGAGCTGCAGGTTCCTCTTGAGCAGCTGGCTCTTCAGTAGTTTCAGCTGGTGCATTACTGCAGCCTGCAAATCCAAGCATACTGATTCCTAAAATAATAGCTAAAAGTGCTTTCTTTTTAAATTTCATAAATAAAACCCTCCTGTTAATTATTAAATTATATGTATAACCTAGTTAAGTCTACCATTTAAGTATTAGTATTACAAACAAATTGAGAGATTTTATCTATTGATATTTTTTATAAAAACTATTTAATTTTTTAATAGTTCATATGCTTCTTTTAGCCTTTGACCTGCTGTAAATAAAATTGCTAAAAAATATACTATTGTTATTATGATGATATGATTAGAAAATAGCATCATAAGAGATGACATTATAAAGCCTTCAGTTCTTTCAGCCAAGCCAGCTTGATAATAAAATGCTTTATTTTTAGTATTCTTACTAAGTGCTCCTACAGTCAAAAATACTGTCATTGATATAATGATTGAACCAGTCAGCATTATGAGAACTAGTCTAGCCTGTGGATATAGTACAGCTAAAGAAATAATAACTGATAGCTCTACTATTCTATCAAAGGTTATATCCATAAGTGCTCCCCAGGAAGAGCTCGTGCCTGTTTTTCTAGCTATAGCCCCATCTACTGCATCAAGCAGTCCAGATATCCAAAGTACAGCTGTCGCAATGAGGGGCGCTCCCATAAGCATCCAGATTCCACTAGATATTCCTAGCACAAAAGCTAAAACTGTTACTTTATTTGCAGAAATATTTCTATTTATAAAGCCATTTGCAACGCTCTCTATTATTGGCTCAACATATTTTCTTCCATGAGTGTCTAGCATAATTTACTCCTTCACTTCATATATAAACAGCTTATCTTCTAAGAACCTAATCCCAATTTCTTGATCCTCAACAAAATTACAGCTGCTATCTGCTACTGCCTTAAGCTTTATATTTCCTAATTCTAACTCAAGATATTTTTTCTCTCCAGCAAATTTCTCCCTAAGTAGCCTTGCCTTAATGCTCGATGATTCGTCGATTACTATAGCTTCTGGTCTTATAATGATGCTTACTTTTTCATTTTCAAATCTCGAATTAATTTTTACTCCGAATAACTCAATAATATTTGATTTAGAATAGCCTTCAATCAGATTATAAGTACTCACAAGCTTTGCAACTTCAAGGGTTCTAGGCTCATTATAAACTTCCATGCTACTGCCAATCTGCTCTATTTTTCCATCTATCATAACAGCTATTTTATCTGAATACATCATAGCTTCTTCTTTTTCATGAGTCACCATTATTGTAGTGATATTTAGCTTCCTTTGGATAGTCATCACTAAATCTCTTACACTTTCTTTTAGATTTGCATCCAAATTCGAAAATGGCTCATCTAAAAGTAGTACACTAGGCTCTATAGCAAGCGCTCTAGCAAGAGCTATCCTTTGCTTTTGTCCCCCAGAAAGCTCATGAGGATATCTTTTGTTATAGCCTTCTAAAGAAACTAGGCTCAGCATTTCGTCTACCTTTGACTTTATTTCAGCTTTTGGCTTTCCCATCATCTTAAGTCCAAAGCCTACATTTTTTTCAATGTTTAGATGAGGGAATAAAACATAATCCTGAAACACAATAACTGCCTTTCTTTTTTCAATTGGCAAATCATTTATTCTCTTTTCTCCAATATAAATATCTCCACTATCTGGTGAAAGTATTCCAGCTATGAGCTTAAGAGTTGTAGTTTTGCCACATCCAGACTCTCCAAGCAGGGAAAGAATCTCTCCTTGCTCTACCTCTAGGTTTATATTTTCAATTACCTTAGTATGTCCAAAGCTCTTATAAATATTATTTAAAACTATTTTAGACATATTTGTACTCCTTTAATTTACCTCTATACATACTCGATGTAAGCTTTTCTACTATAACAAGCCCTATTAAGCTTGCAAACAAAAATACGGTTCCATATACAGAACCCATTGTTCTATCTCCACTTTCTATATATGGAAACATGAGCATAGTAAATGTTGTTATTTTTCCTGCCCCTATTAATACATTTATAAAGTATTGACCAAAAGAAACTATAAAGGACATGCTAAGCGCAGTTATGATTCCTGGGAATATCATAGGCAAAGTGATATAAACAAAGGTCTGAGTACCACTTGCCCCTAGCACTCTAGCCTGATAATTCATTTTATCTCCAATAATTTCAAATACGTTTTTAAGTATCCAGTAAGAATATGGAATGCAAGGAAGAATGTTGATAAGTACTAAGCCTGAAAAGCTACCTCCTAGATTCATTCTCAAGAAATGTATATGTATTCCCATAGCCACTACTACAGTAGGTACAATAGCCGGCAAAAATATTAGCATTTCAATTTGTTTTTTGAATTTAAAGTTATAATGCGCCATTGCTTTGGCCGCTGGAATAGTAATTCCTACAGTTATAATAGAAGCGATAAAGGAAATACACATACTGATACATATTATTTCAAAGGTTTTAGCTCTTGCTCCAAATATATAGCTCCAACCTCTAAGTCCATAATCCGTAGGAACAAGGCTAGGCCACTGCCATCTGTTAGCAAAGCTCCAGATTATGATTAATAAAAGAGGCAATATTATCGATAAAACCATGCTATAGGCTATTAGTTTGTACTTTAATCTACTGTTTTTCATATCTTGTAACCCTTTCGAAGCACTTAAAGTAAATATAGGCAAGAAATAGACCCATACTTGCAATGAAAAAATTGATAGCCATAGCGTAAGGTCTGTTGCTAAGGATAGGATTTATGTACTCAATATAGGCTTTCACTGGTAAAGCTTTCGGATAGGTTGCTCCAAGCAGCATAGGTATTTCATATGCGCCAAATGAAAAAGCGAATACTAGGATAAATGAAGATAATATCGATGGAATAAGTAAGGGAATAACTACATACCTCATGGCTTGAAAGCTACTTGCACCCAAATTTCTAGCCGCATCTGAAAGCTTTGTACTCAGCTTTGAAAGTACGTTATAGGTAATAAAAGCTATAAAAGGCAATTCCTTCCATACATACGCCAAAATAATTCCAAATCCATTTTTTAAATAAAGTATCTGTGGAAAGCTTTCAAAGGAATCAATTACTCCTAAAGAAAATAAAACTCTTGCTAGAATTCCTGTCTGAGAAAAAATATTGTAAATAAGAAGTACAGAAAGAAGATGCGGCACTATTATTGGAATCCTAAAGGATTTAGAAAGCAGGTCTCCTTCATTTCCTAGCTTGTATACAGCTACAGCTAAAATAACTCCACCTAAGGTAGATATAAATGCAGAAATAAAAGATGTACGCATGGAAAAAACAAGGGATTCAATTAACCCCTTGTCTGTTAGTAATCTCATATAGTTATCTAATGTAAAGTCGTTTGACCCAATTGCGCTAAAGTATCCAATGCTCTGAGTAAAAGTAGTCATAACTCCTATCCCCAAAATGCCAATCAGAATTATAAGCACTGGCAAAAGCATCAAATACGGCTTTAATAGTATTTTCACATTAATTACTCTCCGCTGCTATAGTCTCCATCCAAATCTGTTCTATGATTGGAACTAGTTTTGCTGGTAGCTCTGGCATTCTTTTACTCATAAGCTCATCTTGAGGAAGAGTTGCTTTTCCAAGAGGAATAGAATCAAATACTTTCTTCTCATCGTCAGATAGCTTACTGTTATCTAGTACAGGAAGATCTCCCCATCCACTTGGATCGTATTTTTTAGCCTGAGCTTCAACTGATATTATTTCATTAATAACTGCTTTTGCACCCTCTACATTTGGTGAATTAAAAGGTATAGCCACAAAATGAGTATTTCCTATACTTCCCTTATCAAATATAAAGGTTTTAGTAGCTTCTGGAAACTCCCCTGTTGAAATTCTAGATGATGCTGAGTTCGGATTATAATCCATAGTCATAAACACTTCTCCATCTGCATACATATTATCTAATATAGATAGTGAAGCTGGATATGTCTTTCCTTGATTCCATAGATATGGCTTTAATTCCTTAAGATAGTCCATAGCTGGCATAATAGCTGATTTCACAGTATCATAATCTGCATCCATAGTCAAAAACTGTTCATATCCAACTATATCATATATGATATTTCTTACAAAAGCACTTCCTGTGAAATCCGGTGGCGCAGGATAAGTAAATTTTCCAGGATTATTTTTAGCCATTTCTAAAAGCGCTTTATGATCTACGGGCACCTGAGATAAAAGTGAGCTGTCATAAACCATAACAAACTGAGCTTTTCCAAATGGTACCTCGTAGCCTTCTGTCGCAACTCCAAAATCAAACATTACATCTGGAGAGTTCGGATCTAGGTACTTACTGAAATTTTCAAGCTCACTTGCAAATGGCCCAAATAAAAGTCCATTTTCTTTAGCTGAAGCAAAGTTTTCACCGTTAATCCATATAATATCAATACTTCCTTTATCAGTTCCTGCTTGCTTTTCATTTAGCAGTAGATTCAATATCTCATCGATATTCATACCTACTCTTTCAAGCTTGATATTGTATTTTTTTGCAACTGCATCTGTTAGATACCCATCTATCCATGCATTAGTAACCTCACTTCCACCCCAGCCGTAAAAAGTTACCGTAGTCTGCTCAGTGGTTGTATTAGCCCCTTCTGCTTCATCATTAGCATCTGTGCTCCCTGACTGACTAGAGCAAGCCGATAGCATAAGCATAGATAAAATAAGTAAAATTGCCAAAAGTTTTTTCTTCATAAGTAGTTCCTCCTATATGTCATTTTTATTAAAGCCTTGCTGTTTTTGCTATAAATCTATTTTTCCATTTATCCAAGGTGCTTTGATTTCCTTGATTTACTTCTAAAAAATCATCTAGGAAAATTAAATCTAAAATATGTAATGACTTACTGCCTCCTCGTCTCATAGACTCTACACATTCTTGGCAATAGGTAAGTATATAATCAGCATCCTTTTCCGTAGCTCTTCGTCTCATGTGAGCTTTTGCTATATCATTTTGAGTGATAGCTACCATCCCTCCAGCTCCGCAGCATAAAGTCTTGCCTTTGCTGTACTTCATTTCATCTATCTCTATACCTAAAGCTGCAATTATATTTCTAACAGCCATGTGAATTGAATCTACATCTCTAGTAGGACAAGGATCATGAAGTACAAAGCTATATTCAGATTTATTAGTATTTAAGCCTTCTTCTTTTTTCATTTTATATTTATTCTTTGCCTCTGCTGGAACACCTGATTTATCAATGTATTCCCAAAGAGATATCACTTCTATACCTGGGCTATTTGATAGAATTGTCATATAGCAATTTTGACAACCTGTTATTACTCTTTTTACTTTTCTTCTTTTAAATTCATCATCAATTCCTAGGTAGATTTTTTGAAACTCACTGTCTTTACCCATCATTTTTGTAGGCTTTGCACAGCATACATTGTAGTAACCTGCACCCTTTGTAGTTTCTCTTATGTAGGAATATACCTTTTCAACTAAATCAGGGCTATATGCCTGAAGCGCACAGCCTGGAAAAAACACTGTATCAGATTCTAAATGCTGAATCTTTTTTGAAAAAAGCCCTGTAAAGCTAAGCTTTTGATGCATAGCCACATTACTAGTATTCAAATCCTTTGGAAGTTTTCCGTTTGTTTGATTTACTGTATCTTTTCTTAGCTCCATAAACAGATGCTTTAAATCCACATCTACTGGGCATACTTTAGTGCAGTAGCCACACTGCATACATGAATAAGGCAATTTATAATCAAATGACTTTTCATCTAGTAGCTTCTTAAGAAGTGTTTTTGGAGAGTCACAAAATCTATCGAGCATAGGACATCCCTTCATGCAAGCATTGCACCCTATACACTTTTGCTCACTTTCCACAATTTCAATTGTTTTATCACTTATAATCATAGCCTTCTCCTTAAGTCGCATTTCATTACTATAAATAAAAAACTGTCATTCTTCTAACATGCAAAAAATATTATAACACAACAAAAAAAATAACACCTGAATTAGTGTTATTTTCTAGTTATTGAGATTTTTTATAATAAGTATTATGATTTTTTATAAACGATAACTCTATTTCTACCTTGATTTTTTGCAGTATAAAGTGCTTTATCTGCTTTAACAAAAATCTGGTCTACATCATCATCTGCTTCCCATATTGCTATTCCAATGCTTATAGTTATTTTTTCAATGTCTGGATGACTTATATCTTCAACTGTTCTTCTGATTTTTTCTGCAGCAGGGACAGCTTCAGCTTCTGTAGTATTTGGCATTAATACTACAAATTCTTCGCCTCCCCATCTAGCGAAAATATCATAGCTACGAATTATCTTAGAAACTGCATCGGTAACTCTTTTAAGCACTTTGTCACCTACATCATGACCAAAATTATCATTTACAAGCTTAAAGTGGTCTAAATCAAATAGCAAAAGTGAAAAGCTTGCTTTCTGTCTTTTGGCTAAATCTACTTCTTCCTTTATTCTTTCATCAAAATAATATCTGTTTTTTATTCCAGTGAGGTTGTCTATGCTTACTCTTTCACTTAAGGAAATATTTTTTCGCTCCAGTTCCTTTGCTAGCTCTTTATACTGCTTCTCCCTAGCTTCTAAAGCTTCCTCAAGTGTTGCTCTTTGGGTCACATCCCTAATTATAGAAACTAGATTTATAGAATTGCCGTTTTCATCCTTAATGGCTCTGCTGTTTACTTCATAAATGGTGGCGTTGTCATTTTTTCTTCCTCTATAATTTGTAGTTCCTATATTTTCTTCCTGAAATACTCTGTCTATATTTTTTTCTATTTCTAAATGCTCATCTTCTGCAAAGAACTGAAGTATATTTTCTCCTATTAAGTTATCTCCATTGTAGCCTAAAACATCAATCGCGGCATTTGAGGCTAGAATGATATTATACTTCATATCTAGCATGACAATTGCATTGGGTGAGGCATCTAGAATGGATTTATAAAGCCTTTCGCTTTCTATTACTTTCTCATTTAGATATATTAGCTCAGCTTGTCGCTCATTTAATGCTTTGTTTAAGCTTCTAATCTTTTTTAGCCAATAAAGGCCAATAAAAAGAACGATTGAAAATAAAGCAAAGGTAATAGAAAATAACCTGTAATTAAAACCTTTATCGTATTCCAAGGATATATGAGAGTTGATTACGCTCTGAAGCTCCTGCTGAGAAATGCTATCTATAGCTTTATTTAAAATACCTT
Organism: Acetoanaerobium noterae; assembly: GCF_900168025.1. NCBI lineage: Bacteria > Bacillati > Bacillota > Clostridia > Peptostreptococcales > Filifactoraceae > Acetoanaerobium > Acetoanaerobium noterae. Next base: position 180,690 of record NZ_FUYN01000003.1, read on the forward strand.
GAAGCATTTCATCATCATTAGTTATACCTATTCTGAGTCTATTTTCATATTTTGGAATCTCTCCTGAAATCTTCAAATTAAAATAGCCATCTTTGTTGATTACATAAGCCGCCATAGTAAGAGACCTTAAGGTCATGTCAGCTTTCTTTTCATCTACCATTTCTATGGCCTTTGCTTCAGAGTCTACTAAGAGTATTTTTAGCTTAGGATAATCAGTTCTTAGTCTTTCTTCAATACTTGTCCCTTTTGGAAGCACCATTGTTTCATCAATAAACCTATTTAAATCAGAAATATATTCATGCTCATCTCTAGTTATAAATACATTTGGGTCAGTATAGTAGGGCTTAGTAAAAATAAGCCATTTTCTTCGTTCTGGTGTTTCGTTTAGCATGCTGATTGCATCAGCTTTTCCTTTCTTAGATAGCTCTAAGCTTTCATCCCAGCTCTTTGTATGAACTAACTCAAATTCAAGACCAGTCCTGTTTTCTATAAGAGCTATGAGGTCAGCCGCAATACCTCTGTAATTGCCTTTTTCATCAATCTCCTCATAAGGATACCAATCTGGATCTACTAAAATTTTTACAGTATTTTTTGAAGCTATATAAGCCTGCTCTTCCTGAGTAAAATTTTCAGCATATACTATTTCATGAATAAAAAATCCAACTGCTAATAGAATGACTGATAAGCTCACGATGCTAAGTACATGTATGTATTTCTTCATATTCACCTCATAATTTACTGATATCTTATTAAGTATAATTTACTCTTATATGTACTTAAATACAACAAAAAAACGAGGTTCTAGCAAAACATTTTTGCTTCCACTCGCTTTTTAGTTTAAAAATAATTTTTTTAGCTATAAAATCAGCTAGTTTAACTATATCTCAATCAAAATCAATTAAGTAGCTATATTAAAATCTATAAGCTAGAAAAAAAATCTTTTAGCATTGGATATAAGCTTTTATATTTTTTGTATTTCTCAGAGTAAATTTTACTTGATACTTCATCTGGGGTAAATTCTTTAGTTGTCTTAATTATATCCTGACAAGCATTTGAAACTGAGCTGTACTTGCCATCTCCTACTGATGCTAGAATTGCAGCTCCAAGAGCTGGTCCTTCATTTATATCCAATTTTTTGATTTTAGTATGAAGTACATCTGCTAACATTTGGCACCAAAAATCATTTTTAGCTCCGCCACCGTTTATTATTATTTCCTTAGGGTTTATGCCTACCTCATGCATTAGCTCATAGCAATCCCTAAGTGAATAGCATACCCCTTCAAGAAGAGCTCTTGTCATATCTTTTCTCTCATGTCTTACTGTCATTCCTAGGAAGGTAGCCTTTGCATCTGGGTCATTATGAGGTGTTCTTTCTCCAGATAAATAAGGAAGATAATATATATTTTCGTTTATATCGCTTTTTTCTACTTCAGTTAAAACTTCATCATAGGATGAGGCTTTTAAAAAATCCTCTACATACCATTTGAGAGAAGCTGCTGCAGACAAAGTAACTCCCATTACATGATACTTTCCTCTAGCATCGCAAAATACATGAAGCTTGCCTTCATCTTCCATTACAAACTCATCCGAAGTAGCAAATACAGCTCCTGAGGTGCCTAGTGATATAGAGCAATGATGATTCTCTACTATTCCTCCACCTACTGCAGCTACGGCCTGATCCCCTCCACCTATTACAATTTTTACCTCAGCTGGAAGACCAAGTTCAGTTGCTATATCTTTTTTTATAGTTCCTATTGCAGAAAAAGAATCATATAATTTCGGCAATTTATTTTCGTCAATATCCAAAATCCTCATCATATCATCAGACCACTTTTTATTTTTTACATCTAAATAAAGAGTCCCTGATGCATCTGAGTAATCTGTAGCAAATTCACCTGATAGCTTATATGCTATATAGTCCTTAGGGAGACATATTTTAGCTATTTTCTTGAAGTTATCCGGTTCGTTTTGTTTTACCCAAAGCACCTTTGGAGCAGTAAATCCATTTAGAGCTATATTTGCTGTCCAGCTTAAAAGCTTGTCTTTTCCTATCTCATTATTTAAAAATCTGCACTCTGACTCAGTCCTTTGGTCATTCCACAAAATAGCTGGTCTAATTACCTTATCTTCACTATCTAGGATTACTAATCCATGCATCTGTCCACTAAAACCAATTGATTTAACCTTATCTTTATCAATATATTCTAAAATGTCTTTTAGTGCTAGCTTACTTTGCTCCCACCAGTCATTGGGATTTTGCTCTGACCACAATGGAAAAGGATATGAAATAGGGTATTCTCTCGAAACTGTTTTTACTATCTTTCCTGCTTCATCTATTGCTAGAACCTTTACAGATGAAGTTCCTATGTCAATACCAATATAATACATTAATAACCCCTTCTTTCCCTTCTACTGCATCACTATTACTGCTTTGACAACCTCTCCTGGATTTTCTGCTACATAATCAAATGCTTCCTTTGTTTTTTCAAAGTCAAACTTATGACTTACAATATCAGCTATTTTTATAGAGCCACTTGCAATAGCATTAATACCTGTAGGATATAAATTTCTGTATCTAAATACGCTTTTAATAGTTCCTTCTTTTGATTGTAGTTTCATAAAATTAAATTCAATTGAATCCTTTGGAGTCATCCCAACAGATACAATAGTTCCAGCTGGTTTTAAAACGTCTACTGTCTGTTTTAATGTAATTTCAGAGCCAGCAGTTTCAATCACAACTTCAGCTCCAAGATTATTTGTAAGCTCCATTACCTTAGCTACTACATCTTCATTCTTTGCATTAATTACATGAGTAGCTCCTAATTCTTTGGCTTTATCCAATCTATTTTGCAAAATATCTACAACTATAATCTGAGATGCTCCCATAGCTTTTGAAGCTAGTAGCGAGCAAAGACCTATACAGCCTGTTCCAAACACTACAACAGTATCTCCTAATTTTACATTTCCTTGATTAGCCGCATGAAGCCCTACGTTTAAAGGCTCTACTAAAGCTCCTTCAATTGAGCTGACATGTTCAGGAAGCTTGAAGCATTTAGAAGCTGGGTGCTTTACATAATTTGCAAATACTCCATGATATGGAGGTGTGGCGAAGAATTCCACATCTGGGCATAGATTGTACTTGCCAGTAACGCAAAATTCACATTTTCCACAGGTTACTCCTGGCTCCATAGCAACTCTATCTCCAACTTTTAAATCCTTAACCTTTGCTCCAACCTCAACTACTTTTCCTGCTGCTTCGTGTCCAAGTATGAAGTCCCCATCTACAATAAAGCTTCCTATTTTACCATGCTGATAATAGTGCATATCTGAACCACATATTCCAACTGCTTCCACCTTTATCAATACATCCTCTTCCCCTATTTCAGGAACAGGAATTTCTTTCCAAATCATGTCATTTGTTCCGTGCATAAATATCGCTTTATTTTCCATATACATTCCTCTTTTCTGACAGTTATAAAGGAATGGATAACAGGAAAACCTGTTATCCATTTAATACTAGTTAATTGCGCCTGCTTTTTTGTGCATTTCAATATATTGATCAACGTTATCAGGTGTTATAAGTGGACAATCTATATCCATATCTATTTGTGTCTCTTCTCCAGTAAGTAATTTATTGCTTGTATCCATTAATGCAGTTGCTAAATCATAAGCACTTTGAAGACTTGTAGAAGTCATTTTGCCATCTTTAATAAGTAGGCATGCTTCAGCTGTTCCATCTACTCCGTAAGCTTGAATTTCAGCAAATTCAGGTTTATCTTTAACTGCTTCTAATGCACCTGCTGCCATATTATCATTCATAGATATTATAGCGTCAATTTTCTTATTAGCTTGCATCCATGTTTCCATGTATGTCATAGCTTCGTCTTTATTCCAGTTAGCAATCTCTTCTCCAACTATAGTAACGTCAGGTCTTTTTTCAAAAAACTCTTTTTGCCATGATTTATATCTCTCATCAGCGTGGAAGTTTCCTGGAGGCCCCTTAAGTATAACTACATTAGCATTTTGAGGTACTTTTTCTACTGCTAGCTCTGCATTTACTTGAGCTTGCTTGTATGGGTCTGCGTCAACTGAAGAAGCTCCTTCAATTCCAGAAATTCTTGCATTAGTTGTTATAACTTTGATTCCTGCAGCTATAGCTTTTTCTGCATATGATCTTTGTGCTTCTCCATTATTTGGCTGAATGATAATAAGGTCATACTTGTTTGCGATAGCGTTTTCGATAAGTGAGTTCTCAGTATCGTCTGATGCTTGTCCGTCGAAGATATCAACAGTCATGTTGTCATATTTCTCAGATTCTTCTTTTACTGCATTAGCTAGCCACGCTGCAAATGAATCTGCTTGAGCTCTAGCTACATAAGCAACTTTGTACTTTCCATCTGCTGGAGCCTCAGAGCCCTCTGGTGCTTCAGTAGTTGGCGCTGGTGAACTACAACCTGTTACAGATGCTGCAAGAAGTGCTACAGCAAAAAACATTGATAACCATTTTTTCATAACAAAACCCTCCTTAAATTAAAATAATATATTTTAAAATGAATGCTCATTCTAAAATCAGCTGACTTTTTCCTTTGTTTCTTCTACCATAATTAGTTTCTTGCTTTTGCCTTTTGATTTTGACCAAATATCATAGATAACTGCAAGAGCTATGATTGCACCTCTTACTATCTGCTGAAGATATGAGTCTAGACCAACCATAACCATGATATTATCAAGGAAGCCTACTATAAAAGCTCCTGCTAAAGTTCCAAATGCTGTTCCAACTCCACCAGAGAAACTAGTTCCACCTATGACAGCAGCAGTTAAGGCTTTAAATTCGTAACCTACAGCTCCATTAGGAAGTCCGCCATTTACCCTAGACATAAAGATAACTCCTGCAAGACCTACTAAAATTCCATTAAATATAAATGCTTTCATTTTTACTCTATCAACGTTGATGCCTGAAGCATTTGCTGCTTCTTCATTTCCACCTATTGCATAAATAGAACGTCCGAAAACCGTATGATTTAAAATGTACCAAGTGATGATAAGAGTTAATACTAAAAATATTATAGGAATAGGAATTCCCATTAGATTACCTTGTCCAAATATCGTATAGTCCTTAATCTGATAAATATTTTGCCCTTTAGTATATAAAAGTGCTGCACCTCTTGCCATTGTCATCATAGCCAGTGTTGCTATAAATGGTGGTGTCTTGAATTTTGTTACCATAAGTCCATTTAAAACGTTGCAGGCAACACTTACTAAAATTGCTACCAAAAAACCTATAAACAACGAGCCTGTCGATAAGTAGGCTGAGATTGATAAAACCCCTGCTAAAGCTAAAACTGATGCTGATGAAAGATCCAACATTCCCGAAATGATTAAAATAGTTTGTCCAAATGCTAGAATTGTGCCTACTGCTATCTGAACAGAAACATTGGTGAGATTTGATTTTGTCATGAAGTTTTCATTTGCCATCCAGCTGACTACAAATAAAACTAACAATACAAGATATATTCCATATTTGCTCAGCATATCTGGATTAATTTTTCCTTTTGCTTTATTACTCACCTTAACACCTCCTTATTAATTTTGTGTCGCAAGATACATTATTTTTTCTTGTGTTATATCTCCAGCTGAAAGCTCGCCTTTAATCTGTCCTTTTGACATAACATAAACTCTATCACACATACCAATGAGCTCAGGAAGCTCTGATGAAATCAATATTAGAGCTCTTCCCTCTGATGCCAATTTGGTTATAAGTTCGTAAATTTCATATTTTGCACCTACATCTATTCCTCTAGTAGGTTCATCTAGTATTAAAATATCTGGATTAGTTACCATCCACTTTGCCAAAATAACCTTTTGTTGGTTTCCTCCGCTTAGAACATCAATTGTCGTATCCATAGTCGGAGTCTTTACATTCATTTTTTTGAAATACTCCCCTATAACAGCGTTTTCCTCCGATTTATGAAGTCTACCTTTGTAAATAAACCTCTTTAGATTAGATAAAGAAGCGTTTTCTTTTACACTTCTAACTGGCACTATACCAAATCTTCTTCTATCCTCAGAAAGCATTGCAATCTTATGCTTTACACTGTCTTGTGGAGAATGAATCCTCACAGGCACATTGTTGATTAATATCTCTCCGCTGTCGTATTTATCAAGTCCAAACAAAGCCCTCATTACTTCTGTTCTTCCTGCTCCCATAAGCCCTGCAAAGCCTATAATTTCTCCACGCTTAACTGCAAAATTTACATCCTTAAAGCTACCTTTACTTGAAAGATTTTTTACCTCTAAGGCTGTTTCTCCAATTTCTAAATCTTGTTTCGGATATGAATCGCTTATTTCTCTTCCTACCATCTGAGAGATTACTAAATTCAAATCATAAGCTTCAACTGGTCTGGAATCTATAACCTTACCATCTCTAAATACAGTGATTTCATCTGCAATCTCAAATATCTCTTCCATTTTGTGAGATATATAGATGATGCAAGCTCCTCTTTCCTTTAACTCTTTAATTTTTCCAAAAAGAGTCCTAACCTCTTTGTTTGTTATAGCTGATGTAGGCTCATCCATGATGATTATATCCGAATCATAAGATATCGCCTTTAAAATCTCTAGCATCTGTACATCTGATACTGATAAATCCTTAAGCTTTGTTTTAGAATTGTAAGCTAAGCCCTCACGTTTTAGCAAATCATCAGTTTTCTTTTTGATGGATTTCCAATCGACTTTTTTTATTGAGTCTACAGGCCAGCTTCCTACAAAAAAGCTTTCCTCAATTGTCATTTCTGGTATATAGTTTAATTCCTGAAAAATCATACTTATCCCATGTTTTCTTGCATCGATAGGATTTTTTACATTAACTGGTTTTCCATCGATAACTATCTCTCCAGAGTCAGGTTTATATATTCCGTTTATGATTTTCATAAGCGTTGACTTTCCTGCTCCGTTTTCTCCACAAAGAACATGTACAGTTCCTTTTTTTACGGAGAAGCTTACATTATCCAAAGCCTTGACTCCAGGAAAGGTTTTGGTTATGCCTTTTACTTCTAGCTTTACTGCTTGGCTCATCTTCCTCGCCCTTTCTTTTATTCCTTTGAAGTTGCTATTTTTCCAAGAGTTGAACTCCTCTTTATAACAGTCGTTTTTAGATAATACTCTTTTTGGTCAATTTCCTCGCCATTTATGAGTCTTATCATTAAATCAGTAGTTATTTTTCCAAGCTGCTTTATAGGCTGATCTATAGTCGTAAGTGATGGAAGTAATAGCTCACCTAGGAAGCTGTTGTCGAATCCTATTATTTGAGTTTGCTCTGGTATCCTTACTCCTAAGTCATGCAGATGCTTCATAACCACTGCTGCAGAGATATCGTTGAATACAAATATGCCATCATAATCAGTTATATTTTTTATATTCTCAATGGCTGGCTCCAAGCTCTTAATATGAAAGTCTGTCTCTAGCTTGACTACATCTACAAGTGCATCCTTTTTCTTCTTGGATGCTTCTATAAAGCCTCTTAATCTTTCGGTAGTTGCGATAAAAACCTCTGGACCTTGTATATGAAGAATCTTTCGGCATCCACCATCATACAGATGTTTAAATGCAGCCATACCACCCTTATAGTTATCAGATGCTACTGTAATATGCTCAGGTGATATTTGATTTTCAAAAGCTATAACTGGTATATCGATATTTCTGTAGGACTCAGGTGTCATTGTACGCATAGCTACAATTCCAGCTACCCTATAGCTCCTTAGCGTTTCAATATGAAACTGCTCTTTTTCTTTGTCATCATCTGTATTGCAAAGAATTATGGTATAGTTTTGCTTCCTAAAAAGCTTTTCCATTTCAGAAACCATTTGATTGAAGAAAGGGTTTGTAATATTTGGAATCATAAGTCCTATGATTTTAGTATTCTTTTTGAATATAGCTCTAGCCAGTGCGTTAGGTGTATAATCTAATTCTTCCACAGCTTTTCTTATTTTCTCTCTCGACTCTTCGCTTACATAACCAGAATCATTGAAGTATCTAGACACTGTAGCAATACCTATTCCTGCTCTTTTTGCTATTTCTCTTATGTTTGCCATCATATCCCCTAGTTTCTTTTTTGATATGTGTGAAACATGTTTCACACATCTTTAAAAATATAATAGCATCTTAAGAAAACGTTGTCAAACGTTTAGATGCTATTATACAAATTAATTTATTTTTATGATTAAATCTTCTAATTCCAATGGTTTATCAAGTAAATATCCTTGTCCATAATCGCAGTCTAGCTTTTTTAATATATCAAGCTGCTCATTTTCTTCGATTCCTTCAGCTACAGTAGTAAGCCCCAAATTATGTGATAAATCAATAATTTGCTCTACTATCACCCTGCTTTTATCTGTATCAACTATTTTGTCTATATATGATTTGTCAATTTTTAAAGAATCAAAAGGAATGGTACTAAGATAATTAAGTGATGAATATCTCGTTCCAAAATCATCAAGTGCAATCCCAAAGCCTAGATGCTTTAGCTTACCTATTACCTCTTTACTCCAATCAATATCGAAAATCAAGGAATGCTCAGTAAGCTCAAACTCTATTTTGATTGGATTTATATTGTATTCTTTTGTTATATTGCTTAAATAATCTATTAAATCTGGTGAAGCTATACTTTTAGCTGAAAGGTTGATAGACAGCAGAATGTCGTATTTATCTAATTCATTTTTCATAATTTCAAAGGCTTTTTTAACTACCCATCTGTCTATTTGGAGAATCTGACCACTTTCCTCAGCTATATTAATCATTTCTCCTATATTTATATTCAAGCTTTTGCATCTGATTAAAGCCTCTATCGAAATTATTTTTCCTGTCTTAATGCTGTAAATAGGTTGAAATACTAGCCTAAAGCTTTCATTTATAAGTGCCTGAGTTATTGTGTTTTCTAAATCCAGCTTTTTTTCTATATCCTTTTGAAAGTCTGAATGATAGGCTACGGCTAAGGATTTTCCACTCGATTTTGCTTTATATAGAGCCATATCCATGTTCTTTTTCAAGCCCTCTAAATTTTCAGCATCCTCAGGGAACTTAGTTATTCCTATACTTACAGATGGATAGTACTCAACATTTTTATACTTCCATATATTCTTTGTAAGCAATGCTATTTCATCTATTCTCTTGGTTATATTGATATCATTTGTATCCTCTTCAATGATTACAAACTCATCTCCACACCATCTGTATACATTTGTTCTATCGAAAATAGTAAGCAATCTCGAAGCATAATCCTTTAAAAACATATCTCCACATTTATGTCCATGTATTTCATTAAGATGCTTGAAATTATCCATATCTAGATAATATAAAGTAAAGCTTGTTTTTTTATTAATTTTAGAATTTATATCATTTTCAAAAGCAATTAAGTTTTTAAATCCAGTTAATTTATCATTATAAGCAAGCTCATATATCCTTCTCTCATTTTGCTTTTGCATAGTAAGGTCAATCCCAAATGAAACTACTATTGTCAAATCATCTTGAGGATTGTAAATCATGGCATTATTCCAAAGCATATCAAATATACGCCCATCCTTTGCCAAGGCTTTATTTTCGTAGTTTTGAACCTTTCTATCTGATTCAAGCTTCGAAGTCAGCTCATAATACTTATATTTTTGTTCTTCAGGAAGTAAAATTTCGTACCATTTCTTACCTATGATATCTTGTCTATCATATCCCATAAGCTCAGTAAAATGATTGTTTATATCTAGAACTTCACCGTCAAGTCCCCAGGTAACAATACAGGTGTTGCTGTTTTGGAATATATCATCAGTAAACTGTTTTTGCTCGTTTATGCTTTTCATAGCAGTATTTAATGATTCAATCTTTTGCTGTAAATCTTCATCCATAGCTATTAATTCCTCTGAAAAACTGACAAGCTCTTCATTTTTTTCAGAAACATCATTTGTAAGCTTCATTATCTTCGAGTAGTCATATTTGATTAAATAAAACAATATCACAGCTGTGACAACTACATAAAATACTCCTTTGTAGGACTGCATTAATTTATATGTTTCATGGCTATCAGCAAAAATATCTACAAACCTATCTGAAAATAATATCCACAAAAATCCCAAAATCATATATATCACAATTGTTTTCCAAGGTGATTTTTCTTTAATAGTATCAGCTTCTGAGATTGCTAAGTTTGATATATCGTAATCTTTTTTGTCCATAATACTCCCCCAAGCTTCAAATTAATTTATCCTTTAAACACTCTATCAATACAATACCACATTAATCAAATTATAATCAAATCAATAGTTACAAAACAATTTTAATTAATTATCATTTAAATTTGTGCATAAAAAATAAGCAACCACAAATTGATATTAACCCCTAATTCCATTTTCGAATTAAAGAATTTACATCAAAATAGTAAGTGCTTATTTTTACTATTGATATATTAATTGTTCAGATTATGACTCGAACCAAGCTTTAGTGTTATTAGCTATTTTTACTAATATGAGCATTACTGGAACCTCAACCAAAACTCCTACAATAGTTGCAAGTGCTACTGGACTAGTAGTTCCAAAAAGTGCTATAGCTACTGCTACTGCAAGCTCGAAAAAGTTAGATGCTCCTATCATTCCAGCTGGTGCTGCAACATTATGCGGCAGTTTAAGAAGCTTTGCTGCTATATATGCTACGAAGAAAATGAAAAAGGTCTGGATTGTAAGTGGTATGGCAATTAATAAAATGTGGAGTGGATTTTCTAAAATAACATGGCCTTGGAAAGAGAAAATGATAACTAAGGTTAAAAGCAAGCCTCCAATTGTGATATTGCTAAACTTAGGTATAAAATTCTTTTCAAAATACTCTACTCCTTTATTTTTAGTAATTACATTTCTAGTAATTACCCCTGCTGTAAGTGGCACTACCACAAAGAGTACAACAGATAGAATCAAAGTATCCCATGGTATACTTATCCCACCTATTCCAAGCAAAAATGCAACGATAGGTGTAAATGCTGCCAATATAATAAGATCATTTGTCGCTACTTGAACTACTGTGTAGGCTGGGTTGCCTTTAGTAAGATGGCTCCATACAAAAACCATCGCAGTACAAGGCGCCGCCCCTAGTAACACAGCCCCTGCCAAATAATCTCTTGCTAGCTCTGGAGAAATAAAACCTGAAAATACTTTATAAAAGAAAAATGATGCAATAGCAAACATAGTAAATGGTTTTATAAGCCAGTTTGTAATCCATGTAACATAAAGCCCTTTTGGATTTTTACCTACATTCTTAACACTGTGAAAATCTACTTTCATCATCATCGGATAAATCATAAGCCATATTAAAACAGCAATAGGAATTGAAACATTTGCATATTCAAATTTACCTAAAAATGCTGGTATAGCAGGTATAAACTTCCCAATTAAAACACCTATAACCATACAAAGTGCTACCCAAATGGTAAGATATCTCTCAAAAAAACTGATACCCTCTAACTTTTGTTTACTCATATCCCTCACTCCTTCTTATTAAATAATAATATTTTGTATGTAATATCAATATCTTAAATATTAATCCTCACATATGCAAAAACTACTGTAATTTTCACTTTTAGTAAGAATCTCACTAAGAGTATTCTTTGCAAGCTCACTTCCGCTATCAGATAAAGAATAGTAGGTCCACTTCTTGTCTTTTCTTGCCTCTACTACTTTACTCTCAATTAAAATTTTCATGTGGTGAGACAATGTCGACTGAACAATAGTGAGTTCATCTTGAAGTGTACACGCACATTTTTCTCCATCTTTTAAAAGGTCTATAATTCTCAGTCTATTCTCATCACAAAACGCTTTAAATAGTCTAGCATTGCTTTCATAATCCAATTTATTTCTCTCCTTCATATCGATATCTATCGATATATATAATAACATAGGCTTGATATTAAATCAACAATAAACCATATCTATTATCCTAATGTTAACAAATAATAATTCTATCTAAAAAATCTCGAATTATAAGCGTATTATGGTTACTAATTTCTAAGACAAGTTTTTATTCTGAAATTTATTTTTATTGACATATATTTATCCAAACTGTATCATCTATATATTGCAATATATAAATATATCATTTTAGTATATTATTACTAGAAGACAGAAAGGAGACTTGAATGAATATAATCTTATATTCTTTAGCTATCATACTGCTAGCTGCTTCATACTTAAAGGACAAATCAAAAACAAAAAAGGCACTAAAAAAAGCTTGGAAGTCATTTGAAAACATACTTCCAGAATTACTTGTAATAATGCTTCTGATAGGAGTACTTCTAGCAGTAGTAGATCATGAATTAATTTCTAGCTTGCTAGGTGAAAGTTCAGGGTGGTTTGGAGTTATATTAGCTTCCATTATAGGAGCGATTACACTTATTCCTGGATTCGTTGCTTTTCCTACTGCTGCTCTTCTTTTAAAGGGTGGAGCTGGCTACATGCAAATAGCTGCTTTTGTATCTACACTTATGATGGTTGGAATTGTAACATTACCAGTTGAAGTTAAGTATTTTGGCAAGAAAATTTCTTACACTAGAAATGTGCTCGCTTTTATGTTTTCTTTTATTGTTGCAATTGTTGTAGGAATGGTGGTGACTAACTTATGATACCTATATTAAAAAGATACAGAGCTTTTTTAATCGTACTTCTTGCTGTACTTATATTGACTTTTATTAATAAATCATTAGGTAAAGAAATCATAGGTATAACTAGCTTTTCATTAAAGGAAATGCTTCAAGTAATACCACCTATTTTCTTATTACTAGGACTTCTCGATGTGTGGGTTCCAAAGGAAACTATGACAAAATTCATGGGAGAGGGCTCTGGCCTTAAAGGAATTCTTTTGGCAATGTTTATAGGCTCAGCTGCTGCTGGCCCACTTTATGGTGCCTTTCCTGTAGCTGCAGTATTTATGAAAAAAGGTGTGTCACTAAAAAACATACTCATATTCATAGGAGCCTGGTCTACAACAAAAATTCCACTTATTTTATTTGAAATAACATCTCTAGGTCCTAAGTTTGCCTTGACGAGATTCCTTATTAATATCCCTGGAATCATAATCATAGCTACCATACTATCTAAAATAGTCCCTCAAGATGAAATCAATGAAATTTATAAAAAAGCACACGAATCAATATAATGTAACAACAAATTGTATGATATTTCTTTAGTAATTGTATGATATTTTTTTAATAATAGCATAATTATCTTTTACTTTTTTAAAATCCATAATCTATACAGAAACTTATTATTGACAAAGTAATATTTTAGATTTAATATGTACATATTCTTATATGAGAATATGTACATATTTTTTATTGCGAATAAGATTACATTCCTTAGATTAATTAATAAGCTTTATTGTTCTAATAGGCATTGTTCTTATTGTAAAGGAGATTTTCATGAACCAACTTATTAATTTATTTAAACTTTTATCTGATGAATCAAGGCTAAGAATAATAATGATGCTATATCATCAAGAGCTCTGTGTATGTCAATTAACTGGAATACTTGAACTATCTCAGCCTACTATTTCGAAGAATCTTTCTAAGCTAAGAGATTTAAATTTAGTAAAGGATACTAGAAAGGAAAAGTTTGTTTTTTACTCTTTAAACTTAGATAATAAAGTATTTATAAAATTACTAGACGATATAGCAGAAACTATTGAACTATATCCTCAACTAGTACTTGATAAATCAAGACTTTCAGATAAAGATATCTATCTCAATCAATGCTGTAACCCAGTTTTATAATCTTATTTAGAGGGGAGATAATTTAATGATTGTTTTTCAATGGCTTAACAATCAGCTGTTAAAAATGGTCTGGCTTTATGATTTGGTAGAGCTTTTTGTAAACAAAGCATTCAAGCTAGACATAGATACACAACTAGGAGGAAGTATACATTTTTTTATTTATGATGTAATAAAAATATTCATTCTTCTATCTGTACTTATATTTACAATTTCATATATTCAAAGCTTTTTCCCTCCAGAAAGAACTAGGAAAATATTAGGTAGATTTGACGGAATCACTGCTAATATACTAGGTGCACTCCTTGGAACAGTTACTCCATTTTGCTCTTGTTCTTCTATCCCGCTGTTCATTGGCTTTACAAGTGCAGGGCTCCCTATAGGAGTTACATTTTCATTTTTGATATCTTCACCTTTGGTAGATTTAGCTTCTGTTCTTCTACTCGCTAGTATATTCAACTGGAGAATCGCTATCGCTTATGTTGTTGTTGGACTTATTCTTGCAGTTATTGGAGGAAGCTTAATAAGCAAGTTTAAACTAGAGAAATATGTAGAACCCTTTGTTTATGGCAACAAGCTAAGAGAAATTGAGCTAGAAGAAATGACTACTAAAGATAGAATTGATTTTTCTAAAGAGCAAGTTATAGATATAATAAAAAAGGTTTGGTTATATATCATTATAGGTGTAGGAATAGGAGCCGCTATTCATAACTGGATTCCTGAAAATGTCATTTCCGCTTTACTAGGTCAGGATAAATGGTATTCAGTTTTACTAGCTACAGCAGTAGGAGTACCTATGTATGCAGATATATTTGGAACCCTTCCTATAGCTGAGGCATTAGTTTCAAAAGGTGTAGGAATAGGAACAGCTCTTTCGTTTATGATGGCTGTTACTGCACTATCTCTTCCATCTATGATACTTCTTAAAAAAGTAGTTAAAACTAAGCTTTTAGTTATTTTTGCAGGAATAGTAACTACTGGAATACTTATAATAGGCTACACGTTTAATGCGTTTGGATATCTACTACTTTAGTAGTATCAACTCTAATATTCAAAATATGGCTCTTTTCTTAAAGAGTACTGTTTAAATTTCAAAATATAATTATTATTATGAGGAGGTATTTTTTATGGTAATTAAAATACTTGGATCTGGATGTGCAAATTGTAAGAAGCTAGAGCAAAGTGCTCAGCAGGCAGTAAAAGAGCTTGGGCTGGAGGCTACTATTGAAAAGGTAGAAGATTTTCAAGAAATCATGGCTTATGGTGTTATGAAAACTCCTGCGCTAGTAGTTGATGAAGTAGTAAAATCATCAGGAAGAGTTTTATCTGCTGAAGATGTGAAAAAATATCTATAAAAAAATGGATGCTAGAGGTTGATTCCTCTACATCCATTTTTTAATTTTGAAATTACTGAATATCTTTATATCACAGATTTATGAGCTATAAACAAATTGGATTTGATTTACTCTATTAAAGAGTTTTCAAGTTTTCATCTTTTAAGTCTTCATCTGTCCATTTTATAAGTGCATAGTTTCCGTCAGAATGCTTTCCAATATGATTTATCCACTTTATTTCATTGCTTGCTTTAGCTTTAAGAATGGTATTTGTAGTATTTGCTGCATACATTGATGAGTTAATTATCCACCAATTAGCCGATATTCCTGCTCTTTTAAGGTCTGTTTCAAGTCTTTCAGCTTCATATACCGGAGTCATCTCTGCAAGAGTTACAATAAGTACCTCTGTATCCTCATGATTTCTAAGTTTAGGAAGTAGTTTTTTTACTGATTCTGGAATATCTCCTTGTGAGCGTTCTATTTCTCTATGATAGCTCTGAGTAGAATCAAGCAGTAGCAATGTATGCCCTGTAGGAGCTGTATCTATGACAACAATTTCATCCTGGTCATTGTCTACTATCTGAGCAAAAGCTCTAAAAACTGCTATCTCCTGGGTACAAGGTGAACGTAAATCCTCCTCAATATAAGCAAGATCGCTTTCAGATATACTTCCCCTTACTTTTGAAAGAACATCTTCTTTATATTTTTCTAGCTGTTCCTCTTCATCTATATGACTTAGTCTTATATTATCCATTTCATCAATTACATGTCTTAAATGAGCTGCTGGATCTGTTGTTGTCAGGTGAACCTTTTTTCCTTTACTAGCTAGTCCAATTGCTATCGCAGCTGCTATAGTGGTTTTTCCTACCCCACCCTTTCCCATAGTAAAGATAACTTTTTTATTTGTGGCGTAAAGCTTATCTATAACATCTTGAAGTTTCTTAGGTATTTTACCCTGTAACTCACTTGCTTCTATAACATAGGAGTCTTCTGTCAAAAATTTTCTAATATTATCTATTCCGGTAATATTATAACTCCTTAAAGGAATCATATATTTTTTTATATTATTTAAAGCTTCAGGCATTTGTTTTATAGCTGATTGCTGTTTATCAAATAGACTTTTTGATATATCATCATCATGACTTTCTAGTACTCCATTAATTACCATTATCTGATTACTCACACCTAACTCCAGTAGTTCATTAGAAGCTCTGCTTGCTTCATCTAGTGGAGATTTTTCTGGTCTAGAAACTAAAATTAAAGTAGTAATATTGGAATCAGACAAAGTTTCTACTGCCTGCTTATATATATTTTTCTTGTCCTCTAGCCCCGATAGCTGACCCAAACAAGAGGCTCCATGAGTATTTTCAGCTATAAAATCAGTCCAAGCTGATGGAAGCTGAAGCATTCTAAGTGTATGTCCTGTAGGTGCAGTATCAAAAATGATATGGTCATAGTATAATTTTGCTTCCTTATCCGTTATAAAATTTGAAAACTCATTAAATGCTGCTATCTCTACAGTACAAGAGCCGGATAACTGTTCCTCCATATTTTGAATCATAACCTCAGGAAGCTTTCCTCTATACGGTCCAATTACACTTTCCTTGTATTCTAAAGCTGCAGCTATTGGATCTAAGTTAGCAACAAATAAATTTGGTACCTCTGGAATCTCAGTAGCTTTATTTGTCAAAGCCCTTCCAAATACATCTTGAAGATTTGATGCTGGGTCTGTACTTATAAGTAGTACCTTCTTGCCTGAATCTGCTAAATTCACAGCTACAGCGCAGGCTGTTGATGTTTTTCCTACGCCGCCTTTTCCTGTAAAAAATAAATACTTGCTGATATTCATGTCTAAAGGATTAAAGTACATCATCGCTCAGCTCCAATAAAGCAATAAATTCTTCATTTGTAGGGTATCCACCTGTTTTAACAATCTTTCCATCTAAGATAGTAACTGGTAGTATATCCATCCCTTTGTCCATTATAAGTTTATTTAGCTCCATATTCAGCATAAATTCTCCAGGGTTGTTTGAAAGGTTAAATCTTCCAATTTCAATTCCCTTTTTTTCTAAATTATTAAGCACTGTAGATATTCTAAGTAGTTCTGGATCAACACCTACTCCGCACACACCTGTCGGGCAGCACATAGCAGGTTCATATATATTCATCTTTTTCATGGTTTATCTCTCCTTTTATTATGGTTTTATTTGCAAATAAATTCTCTAGAATCTAATTTTTGTAATCTAGCTATATCATCAATAAGTAGGCTTTCATTTCGAAAGGTCGCTATTAAATAATTAATTAGCTCCATATTATTATCTCTAAAATTTTCACTTATTTTGTAGTACACCCACTGGGAGTCTTTTCTTGAATCTACTATTCCAGAAGTTTTGAGCTTTGTTAGGTGTCTTGAAACATTTGATTGTGACATCTCAAGAGAAGCTTCAATCTCACATACACACAATTCTTTAGTCAGTAGTAAGCTAATAATTCTAAGTCTATTTTCATCAGCTAGGGCTTTAAAAATATCTACGCTCTTTATAATTTTCACCTCATATTCTTATATTCATATATACTCATATACAGACTACCATCATAAATACATTTTGTAAATACAGTAGCTAACTCTTTATAATAATGAGTTACAAACATTTATTTGCCTTTCGTTTTAACTTAATTTACTTCAGATTATTGAATTTAAAGTTCATATCCCAAAGGTTTTGCTATATAATATAAATAGACAGATAGTCTAAAATTTATATGCAAAGCGAAAGGAGAGATGCTTATTGAAAAACTCCATGAACACTAAGACTAAATTTATCTTCATTGCTATTCTCATATTTATTTGCATCTTTCATATTTCTGCCCCAGAAATTTCTAGAGATTATCTAAAACCTTTTTCTGAGAAAACCACTGAATTTAATGAGCTAAGGTCATCAAACACATATATTGCTGTATCAAATACTATGCTTAGTCTTTATAAACCTTTAGATACCTATACAGCTATTTTTCTTTTCATGATTTTAGAATCCATATTATTAAGTAAGATTAAGATGCAATTTTTTCAGTATAATATATATTTTTCCTATATATATTTTAAGCTTCGGAAAATAACAAATATGGTGTTTTATCAAAGTAATTACAAAGGTTTACTTCCTAATTTATAGTAAAACTATATTTAGGAGGTAATTTAATGATAAATGCGTTACTTTTTTCAGGTATTTTACTCATCATAAGTGTGCTATCAAGCAAACTATTATACAGATTTGGAATTCCCACCCTACTTATTTTTATAAGTCTTGGTATGCTTTTAGGTTCAGACGGAATCGGTGGAATTTACTTTGACAACTATGAAATAGCTCAGCAGCTATCAACTTTAAGCTTAGTCTTTATAATGTTTTATGGAGGATTTGGTTTTAACTGGAAAACTGGTAAGCCTGTAGCTGCTCAATCTATTTTACTTGCGACCTTTGGTGTTGCAATCACAGCATTTTTAGTCGGAGCCTTTGCTACCATAATTTTCAAAACATCATTGATGGAAGGAATGCTTTTAGGAGCAGTCATTTCGTCTACTGATGCAGCCTCAGTATTTTCAATTTTGCGTTCCAAAAACCTAAATCTCAAAGGCGGACTTGCTTCCATGCTCGAAATGGAAAGTGGCAGTAACGACCCTATGTCCTACATGCTCACGATAATTGTCCTTGCGTTTATGAAAAGTAGTGGTCAGATTTCAGTAATTGAGCTGCTATCAAAACAAATTTTCTTTGGGCTTGCTGTAGGAGTTGCCGTTTCTATAGTAGCAGTATTTGTTTTTAACAGAATTAAAATTTCTATTGAAGGGCTATATCCTATATTTACAATCGGTATAGTGCTCACAGGCTACGCTTTAAGTGAGCTTCTTTCTGGAAATGGTCTTCTATGTGTTTACGTTATTGGAATAATCATGGGAAACACTACCCTAATTCATAAAAGAAGCTTGGTGCATTTTTTTGATGGAATGTCTTGGCTTATGCAGATTATTCTGTTCTTTACTTTAGGGCTATTGGTATTTCCATCTCAGCTTCCACCAGTTTTTTTTGAAGGATTTTTAGTTTCAATATTTCTAGTATTAATCGCAAGGCCTATAGCTGTTTTTAGTGTTTTATCCTGGTTTAAAGTCCCAATAAAGCAACAGCTTCTCGTTTCATGGGTAGGCTTAAGAGGAGCTGCCTCTATTGTGTTTGCAACTTATGCTCTTACTAGTAATCTTCCATTTGCAAATACTATTTTTAACATGGTATTTTTCATATGCTTGGTCTCAATATTGATTCAAGGCACTTTAATTCCTTTTATAGCGAAAAAATTGGATTTAGTAGAGCAATCTGTTTCTGTATACAAAACCTTTAACGATTATCAAGATGAGGTATACACAAAATTAATTGAATATAAAATTGAAAATGACCATCCTTGGGCTTGGAAAACTATAATGGAAGCAAATATCCCTGAAGATATCCTTGTAGTTATAATAAAAAGAAAGAAAACTGTAATTACTCCAAAAGGCTTTACTGAAATTCAGCCAGGAGATATCATGGTTCTAAGTAGCAACAATTTTGAAAGTCTTCCAAGCTAATATTATCTAAAAAAACCACTAGAGTTTAAGGCTCCTCTCTATGTATATAATCTAATTTCACTTAGACTATACAGTTTTGGGGAGTCCTTAATACTAGTGGTTTTAATTATTTCTAGTATCTTATCTGAGCTTCAGCTAGATACTTGTATTATTTTTCAAGTTATATTGGATTTCTATATCTTAAATCTAGATACTATGTTCGTTAAGTCGTGTGCCATATCATTGATAGAATTGATGTTTGACGACACTTCTTGGAAGGATGCGGTTTGCTCTTCAACTGCAGAGGCTACATCTTGTGTGCTTGATGAATTTTGAACTGCTACATCCTTTATCTCAGATGCCGACATTGTAATACTATTGAATTCACTTTTCACTTCTGATGAAATATCCATTATGGAATTTGACTCTTCTACAGTTCTTTTAGCTCTAGTTAATATATCCTTTAATTTCGCTTTTAAGGTTTCCATAGACTTTTCCTGAACCTTGGTTCTATCCACTAGCTGATCCATTGATGTTTTAACATTAATTGTCCTATCTCCTATGTTATCCACGATTGTACTTATCTTTTGCGCTGAGCTAGAAGTCTCTTCTGCTAGCTTTCTTATCTCATCTGCAACAACTGCAAAGCCTCTTCCTGCTTCTCCTGCCCTTGCCGCTTCTATAGATGCATTAAGTGCAAGCAGATTTGTTTGGGATGAAACGCTATGAATTAAGTCAACCATAGCTTTTATTTCTTCAGAGGATTTATTTAATTCCTCTACGGTTACAGAAGCATCTTTTATAGAGCTTATAAAATCAGCAAGCTCTCTTGACTGAATTTCTACTTGCTTATCTCCAAACATAACATATTTTTGAGACTCTTCTGATGATTTTAAAGTTTCCTGAGCTCTACTTGATACATTTTCTATATTACTTTGAATCTTAACTACTAACTCATTTAAATCTTCTAGTTTAGTATTTTGAAGCATAGAGCCTTCAGCTACATCCATTGATGACATTGCTATCATCTCAGTTGATTTTGTAAGCTCCTCTGTAGTATTACTTATAGTTTCCATATTGCTCGATAATACTCCAGATATATTAGAGATATCTTTGACTATATTGTGGATATTTTCGATAAAAGTATTGAAATAAATAGTCATTTCTCCTACTTCATCTTTTGATTTTACCTCTATTCTCTTTGTCAAATCTCCATTGCCTTCTGATAAAGCTCTTAAGTCCTTGCTTAGCTGTTTTATGGGACTAACTATTCCTCTATTTAATATAACAAGTGCAAGCACTCCAATTATTAATGCTATAACAACTAAAGCAAAATTCATCATTTGAGCTTTTACAACTTTTTCATGAGAATATCTTGAGTAGTCATTAACGATTTCACTTATTTGTGAAACATAGCTATCTACATTTGAATTAATAAATTCCATGTCGGCTTCACTTGAGGCTTTGATAATATTTTCTATAGCTGGCCTGAACTCCTTGCTCCATCTAGAATTAATTTGCTCTAATCCTGCTGCAGTAGCTTCATTTGTTGGTTTTTTAAGCATCAATTCCTTATTGCCACTGCTTACATCACTTAAGGTTTTTTCAAAATTAGCCATAGTTTCTTCTAAATCCGACTTTGCTTTAGAGCTATCTCTGTACACTGTTTGATTTGCTAGCTCAGTCATTTTGTAGTTCATCGCTCTTAAGCTTCCCGCTTGATTTACGAAGCTTGAGTCACTTTCCATAGTTTTGAATGTAGTGATATTTATGCCAACAATTATAACTGATACTAAAATCAATATTCCAAAATTAAGTATTAATTTGTTTTTTATTTTCATGATTGCCTCCTAAATAATTATGATGTATATAAACTGTTATGCTTTTTATATGCACAAGAAATTTTATACCCTTTGAGTATAGTTTCCAAACAAATTAATCAAAAAAAGTATTATTTTTTTACTATAAAACTTATATTCATATAGTTCTTTATAGCTATGTTTTTCCATTACTCATGTAATTGCTTTTTTATCGCTTTGTTTTATCCATAAAAAAACTTCTGTTAATCCTAAGAATGATTAACGGAAGTTTTTTTGATTAAATAAGATTTTCTATACTCGTCAGCAGTCTTTTACTGCCTTAATAATATAGTTTTTACTTTATATTCTATTAAATTCAAAGCAAGGCTCAATATAGCCTATTACTTCATTTTTATTGTTGTAATTAGGTATTCTTGAGAAGCTTTTTAGATTTTCAAGCTCACTAGGCTCCAAAACCTGCATATCCTCTAGGCATTTCATTACTGCTGGATTTATCGCTCTAGAATAATTTCCGTCTTCTATTTTAACTGCAAGTCCAATATTTTTTCCTTTTATACCTATGCAGTAAATCCCCTCTGCTCCTAGCTTGCCAACTAATTTACCATTGGTATGCCTTATAAGCTCAGTACAAAAGCCATCTGTACCAGACACCATCTCCGGAGAATTATTCATTGCATCAAAAATTCTTTCACAAGCAGCTTTATAATCAGAGTCTAGATTTTCTGGATTAGCTAGCTTTGCAAATCCAAGTGCCATATTATAAATAGGCATGGCATGTACTGGAACTGTACACCCATCGACTCCTATACTGATTTTTTCCGGTTCAATTTCGCACATATATGAAAGGCTATTTAATATATCTTTTTGAAGCTCATGTTCAAACTTGGTGTAGTTCTCTAAGCTATATCCTTTTACCAAGCAAGAAGCTAGCATTCCGCAGTGCTTACCTGAGCAATCGTTGTTTGCTTGAGTAAGTACATGATTTTCCTTTAATTGTCTTTCATAATGCTTCGGGCTAATGGAATAAATACTGCCACAATCTAGATTATTAAGGTTAAGTCCAAGCTTTTCAAGCATAGAATCAATTACCTTTAAATGAAAATCTTCACAATAATGCGATGCACACATAATGGAAATTTCGCTGTCATCAAATTTATATTTATCTACTGCTCCGCTTAAAAATACATTTATAGTTTGAAGTGGCTTTGCTGATGATCTAAGATATGTAACCTTATATGGGTCACCTATTTGATATAATATCTTTCCTTTGTTGTCTACAGCAACTGCATCTCCTCTATGCATTGATTCTACTACTGGCCCTCTTGTAACATTAATCAAAACTTCAGACATAGCTTATCCCTCCATCTCAGCAAGTGATGAAGGTAGCTTCTCTTTTTGGTTATCAGCTCTTACAAATAGCCACTCTATAGTTTCTCCTTCATCTTCACTAAAGCCTATAGCTCCACTAGGAGCAACTACATAAAAACTATCCTCATCAGCCATGCTATCTTCATCGTACACCTGTGCTATACCTGGAAAATTTTCTTTATAGTAGATTTCATCTGCATACATAAATCTCCAGCTGTCACATAAATTAATGGCATCTTTTACTGCTTCAAAAAGTGTAGGATACTTCTTCATAACAGACCTCCCCATTTATTATTTAATCTCAAAGCATTACTATGAGCTTATACTAATTATATCAAATGTGATAAAAAATATTTATAAATCTTCTACATCAAAATAACTAACTTTATTTCTGCCTGTTTCTTTTGACTCATACATCGCATCATCAGCTCTTTTTACTGCATCTGAAGCCTGTCTATCTGATTTAGAAAAATAAGTCACACCTATAGACATTTCTATTTTTACTATATCATCTATTTCGCTAGTTTTCACTGGAATCTCAATAGAATTTATTTTATCCAATATCCTTTGAGCAATTTCTATAGCTTCCTCTTTCTTTAAGCCATAGAATACACCAATAAATTCATCTCCACCCCACCTGATTATAATGTCAGTATCCTTTATAATTTCATTTATAGCCTCTACAGTTCTTCTAAGAACCACGTCTCCAATATCGTGACCAAAATTGTCATTTATAAGCTTAAATCTATCTAGGTCAAACATCATAAGCGTAGGATTCTGGCTACCTTTGACAAACGAGCTATAGGCATTGGCTAGCTCTTCAACCCCTCTTCTTCTGCTGTAAGCATTTGTAAGAGCATCGTAGTCAGCTTCATTTTTCAATCTTTTGTTCATTTTTTTTGAGTATATTCCTTCAGTATGAACAACAAGAGCAATTCCTGCTGACATTACAATTAGAATCACTAGCATTAATTGAAGCACTATTTCTCTTGCCAATGACTTGCTCTTAATATTAGTATTTTCAACGTAGGCATCAACCTCATCAATATATACACCTGTTGCAATTACCCAGTCAAAATCCTTATATAGCCTCGAATATGAGAGCTTCTCTGCAATTTCATCACTATTTAATTTCTTAAAATAATATGAAAAAAATAATTCTCCATTTTTATTTATTCCATCTAATTCCTCAAGATAAGGCTTATTGCCTCTAGTATCCATAGTCGACGTACTTAAAAAGCTCCCTTCAGTTTCTGGAAGATTAGGGTGAACTATCCTAATTGCATAATTGTCTCCGCCATTATAATTTAATATTTGACTTACCCATATATATGAGTCATCATCAAATCGCTGCCTTCTTATTTTTTCTGCTGTGATTAGCTTGATTTTATCATCAACAAATTTAGTTTTCACGCCAAAAATACCTGATACTCTACCATGCTTTACTTCTTCATAGGAAAGAAGCTCAGACTTAAGTCTTTCAATAACAAAATCTAAATCGTCGCCATTTTTATACTCACTTTGAGGATTGTAAATTACTTCATTCGTGATGTTATCCCAAAATAATATAGTCCAATAATTATCCTTCCCTAAATTTTTTATATCAGTATCAAACCTATTAGTAAAAAATTTTATAAATTCATCATCATCCTCAGACGCAAAATCCAATGAAATTCCTCTTTGCTTAGTAAAGTATTTATATCTTTCGTATTCCAGTTCTCTTTCTACATCAATCTCGACAAAAAGATTATTTATAGTGTCTTTTAGAAAGGTCTTTTTTATTTCTATTATTGTATTTCTAGTTTCTTCTTGATATATTTTCCCAAAAGCATTGTGTGAAACTAGATAAAAATAAGATATCGCTGAACACATTAGGGTTATTAGTATAACGGATAAAATCCTTATTTTGCTGATTTTCATCTAATCCTCTCCATCTCATAGAAGATTTAATATCCTTTCCAGCTTGCTAAAATCTATAAATCTACTTTCTCTAAGAATTTCACTATTTTCATTAAAAATTAATATAGTTGGAATATTAAACACTAGATGCTGTCCAGCTATCTCCAAATTTTGATTTACATCAATCCTTCCTATAGGCAGCTTAGCAGTCTCATTAAGCTCAAGAAGCTTTGGAAATACACTATGGCACACGTTGCAATCCTCTGAACTAAAATACAAAATATATACAGGATTTTGCTTCATTCTTTCCAGTTCTTCAGCAGAATTAATATATACATAGGTATTATTTGAATTCATTTTAATCACTCCTATTATCCATATGTTTACAGCTATAAATAAATGGATAGTTATAATATGTATATATACCACAATAGTCCTATAAAAATCTATTAATATTATTATAACGAAAAAGGAGACTGCGAAAATGAAAAAACATCTGAAAAACAATGTTCATTGGGTAGGAAAAGTAGACTGGGAGCTGAGAAAATTCCATGGAGATGATTATTCTACTCACAAAGGCTCAACCTATAACTCATACCTTATTCAAGAGGAAAAAACTGTACTTGTGGATACTGTTTGGATGCCTTTTGCAAATGAATTCGTGGAAAATCTCAAAAGTGAAATCGACCTTAACTCCATAGACTACATAGTGATAAACCATGGAGAGGTAGACCATAGTGGAGCTCTTCCAGAGCTAATGAAGCACATTCCAAATACCCCTATTTATTGCAGTGCAAATGCAGTTAAATCACTAAAAGGTCAATACCACCAAGATTGGAATTTAAATGTAGTAAAAACTGGTGATACTCTAGATGTAGGAAACAATAAACAGCTTATTTTTGTTGAAATGCCAATGCTTCACTGGCCAGACAGCATGGCTTCATTCTTAACTGGAGATAATATTTTATTTAGCAATGACGCTTTTGGTCAGCATTATGCTACAGAAATGCTTTATAACGATTTAGTTGATCAATGCGAGCTATTTAGCGAGGCTTTAAAATATTATGCAAATATCCTAACTCCATTTAGCGCTATTTTGAAAAAGAAGCTCGAAGAGGTTATAGCTCTTAATCTTCCTATCGAGATAATAGCTACTAGTCACGGTGTTATCTGGAGAGATAATCCAATGCAAATAGTTGAAAAATATGCTAAATGGTACGATAACTATCAAGAAAATCAAATCACAATAATCTACGATACTATGTGGAATGGAACTAAAACATTAGCTGAAAAAATAGCTGAAGGAATAGCTTTGGAAGATAAAGATGTTACTGTGAAAATATTCAACCTCGCAAAATGCGATAATAATGATTTGATATCTGAAGTATTCAAGTCAAAAACTGTGCTAATAGGCTCTCCTACTGTTGGAAATAGTGTGCTTCATCCAGTGGCTGGCTTTATTCACTTCATGAAGGAGCTAAAATTCAAAAATAAAAAAGCAAGTGGCTTTGGTTGCTATGGCTGGAGTGGAGAAGGAACTAAGGTTATAAACGATATGCTTAAAAATGCTGGTTTTGAAATCATAGGCGAAGGCTTCAAGCACCAGTGGAATCCTGATGAAGAAGCTAAGCAAAAAGCTGTTGATTTTGGTAAAGAAATAGCTAAAGCATAAATGAAATATTGAAAAAATATAAACCACATTCTCAATGAACTAAACTTAAAAAAAGGAAAAGTCTAGACCTTCGTAGTCAAAGCTTTTCCTTTTTTATTCTATAATATTTCTATAAGTGGCATTGTTAATGAAATAAAACTTCTTATTTATTAAGTAATTCAATAATTTTCGCAGCGCACTTAGTTGTAAACTTTTCTAAGAAAGT
Source organism: Acetoanaerobium noterae (assembly GCF_900168025.1). NCBI lineage: Bacteria > Bacillati > Bacillota > Clostridia > Peptostreptococcales > Filifactoraceae > Acetoanaerobium > Acetoanaerobium noterae. The sequence goes on from NZ_FUYN01000003.1 coordinate 207,365, forward strand.
TTCATTAAAAAGTTTTAAATAAGCATCGTTTGCTGCTTTGAAGTTTGGGCATAGTTCATCATTGCCATCTGGTACATATTCCCAGTATGCCCACCAATCGTCAATATGTGTTTTTACTCCAAGGATTTGTTCTATTTCATCTTGCGTCAATGCTTGCTTTACAGATTTTCCATCAACTGGGCAACAGTATCCAATAAATATCCGATTATCAATTTCTATTCTAACCCAGATATCTATATTTGGCTTAACCTTTGATTTATACTCATAGCTGATTCCAGGATATGTTGAATATTTATATTTATAGAAATCATTGCAATTTTTATAATCATCAGAAGCATAATCATATTCATTTTCCAACTTAATTCTGCCAACCTTGCTTTCAATTTTGGCAAATAATTGCTTCATCAATTTCACTCTAGCTTGATTAACACAATTCTGAATGTCTAAAGCACTTTTCATGTTCTCAGGTGATTTCATAAGTATATCTACTATTTCCATTTCTTTTTCATCCTCCATCTGATTCGTAAATTTTCGAATAGTCATCATAAATTGAAACAAAACTTCCCGAATTGGAGCTATTTTTATCGTCTCAGATTGAGAAGCACAGCTCTCCAGCCAATTTATGATATCTTCAGAAAATGAAATACAAGAAATTTCTAAATATCCATTACCTTGCTTAGTCAAACCATTGGCACTGTAGTCACTTGGAAAATCGCCAAATCTCGTCAAATAATAAACCTTAGAATTCTTGGCTGTTTTGGCATAGTCAAAGCATTGATTTGCTTGTTCTCCTGCATAGATTTTGACCTCAATAGGAATAAAATGATTTATAGTCGAAATAGCTATATCAATACGTCTATTATTATCTATTCTGTATTCCCTAAATACTTTTGCACTCTCTAGCTCTTCTTCTGACATATCCATCTTAAGAACATCCTTAATGAATCTCTTCAAATACTTATTTCCTTGAAAATGAGTCCCTTCTGGAGAAAGAATTTCATGCAATACTCTGCAAACTATAACCTCATCAGACCAAATGTCTGTAATCTCAAATATATTAAAGTATCCACCAGTTTTTTGGTTGATCAGCTCAAATTTTTTAGACACTAATGATAATTCTTGCAATAATAATTCTACATTCATTTCATAATCTCCTTATTTGAGTGTAATTATCTAGCATCCCCAGCTATAAACTGTATTTCCAGCCTTTGTCGTTATGATATATCATCATATGTGACATTCCGCCATCTATGGTAATATTTTCTCCAGTTATAAAACCTGCCTTGTCACTTAGCAAAAACATTATCATATTTGCTATATCCATGGAATTTCCTACTCTCCCTGCTGGGTGCTGCACATTATCCAGAACTGAATGCTCAGCATCTTGAGTTTCTATCCAGCCGGGACTTATAGAGTTTACTCTTACTTTTCCAGAAAGACTTACAGCAAGTGCATGAGTAAGAGCCGATATAGCCCCTTTTGCGGCAGAATAGGATTCTGTGTTAGCTTGGCTCATTATAGCTCTAGTAGATGAAATATTTATAATGCTTCCACCTTGATTAAAGCTATCCTTGAATAGCTTTGTAAGCATAAATGCAGAGCTTACTCCTACTTTTAGTGCATAGTTAAAATCTTCATAAGAGTAATCGTCTAGTCCTCCCATTGGTGGCGCTGCATTGTTGATTAAAAAGTCTATATTTCCATATTCAGCTTTTACTTTATCTGCAAAAGAAATCAAGGCTTTTTCATCAGCTATATCACCAACAAAATATTCATTATCCTTAATATCTATAATACAAACCTTGGCATTACTTTTTCTTAATTCATCACAGATGACTTTTCCTATACCACTTGCTCCTCCTGTTACTACTGCAACCTTATCTGTAAACATAAGCATCCTCCTTATTAATCCATATTTTAGTTATGCTCTATTTTTATAGTACTTCCACAGATGCCTGATTTTGCTGGAGTAACTATAAGCTTAACTGGAACTCTTTGCTTTACAGATTCCACATGAGAAATTAATCCTATCTTGAGCTTGTCATTGTGAATTTTTTCAAGTGAGCTCATCAGCACTTCAAGTAAATTATCATCTAGAGTCCCAAAGCCCTCATCTAGGAAAAATAATTCTAAAGGAGCTGTCCCTTTTAGCTGAATCTCTGCTGATAGAGAAAGTGCAAGTGCAAGAGATGCTAGGAAGGTCTCTCCACCAGAAAGAGTCGAGGTATCTCTTAGCACACCTCCATTTTTATTGTCTCTTATTAAGAAAATACCATCGTCATCAGTTTCTAAGCTATAGCCTCCCCCAGTGATATCAAGCAGTCTTTTCGAGGCTTCTCTTGAAACATATTTGAGTCTTTCTGTAGCTACGAACTCAACAAACCTATTTCCTTTAAATAGAGTTTCTAATTCCTTTAATATAGCTTGCTTTTTTTCAATCCTATTTTTCTTCTCCAAAATTTCTTTTATCGACTCAAGCTTAAGCTTTAGCTCATCTAATTTCTTGCTTTCCAAAATCAAGCTTTTGTTTAAATCAGAAAGAGCTATTTGCTTTTCTTTTGCTTCAATTTCAAGCATTTTAAATTCCTCTTCATCTACACCTCTGCTAGCAAGCTTAGAGTCTAGGGTCTGGATAATAGAGCTTAGATTAGACAGTTTATTTTCATAGGCTTTGATTTCTTTTTCAATAGCATCAAGCTCTATTTGATCTTTGAAATTCAACTTAACAGCTTCAATATCCCCAAAGCCTAGCTCAGCAAGTCTAATATGAAGATTCTTATCTATATCTTTAATTCTTAAATCAAGTCCGATAAGCTTTTGGTTTTCTTTGATGAATTCTTCGTTTAAAGAACTATATTCGTTTTCAGCTTCTGTTTTTAACTTGCTTTGCTCTTTGTAGTTTGATTGAACATCAGTTATTTTAGACTCTGTATCTTTTAAAAATCCTGCTACTGAATCTAGCTCACCCACCTTAGAGATTAAAGATGATTTTTGTTCATTGTAACTAGACTCCCAGCTGTCTTTTCTTGTAGATACAGTAGATAAATCGTTACTCGATAGATTTATTTCTTTTTCTATATCTTTTAATAAGTTCTCTGTCATACTGCAAAGCTTATTTTTTTCTGTTAAGTCTTTTTCATAGGCTTCTCTTTTGCTTTCCATCTCAATTATTTTCTTATATTCAAGCTCAAAATCCTCAACTTTTAAATCCTCTTTTAGCATTGATAGATTATCTTGACTTAATTTTAATGACTCAGAAAGCTCAGCCATATCTTTTTCTAAAATTTCTAATCTTCTACTACTCGCTTCAAGTTTTGATGTGATTGAAGCGTTTTTATTTTCATAGCTAGAAATTTCTTTTAAGCAAGCTTTTTCATTTATCTCTAGCTCTTGTTTCTTCTTTTCAAAATCTTTAATCCTAGTATCTAAAGCTTCATATTCTAATTTGATATCGCTAGGAGAAGCTGCAAGTAAGCTTTTATCTATGTCAGCTATTTCTGAGGTATCCTCTTCAATCTGCTTGCTTAATATAGCAAGCTCTGTATCTAGCTTATTAATTTTTTCATCATAATTTGTTACTAATTTTGTAGCTTCTTCTATCTTTGATTCATAAATTGCTAAATCATCAGAATAAGACTCTAGATTATTAGCTTCATCATGAAGATATGGATGCTCTACTGCCCCACAAACTGGACAGTTTTCCCCATGACTTAAACTTTTTCTTAGCTCTAGAGCTAGATTTTCTATTTTGGCCTTTTCTAGCTTTTTACTCTCTTCTTCTAAAATAAATTTTTGCTCAGCTCTTGCTTTATTTAGCTCCTGCACTTGATTTATTAGCAGATTAGCCTTATGATTTGCTTCCTCTATGCGTCGACTTTTTTCTTCATTTAATTTCCATGCCTGAGATACTAAATTAAATCTTTCATTTAGTTTGATTAAATCATCCCTGTTACCTAGAGGCATTTCATTTAATACAAGCATTTCTTTCTGAATAAGGAGGTCTTTGGCTTTTAATTCTTTTAGCTTAGAATTTATAGCTTCTACTTCCTTATTATCTGCTTCGCACTCTTTAGATATATTAGCTTTTTCTATTTCAAGCTTAGTCTTTCTCTCCGCTTCCTTAGTTATATCTTTGCTCAGCTGATATCCTGTCTCCACTTTAGACCTAAACAAAGCACTTACTTTTAGCTCAGCAATCACAGAAGTTATCTCTTCAATATCCTTTTTTAAACTCTCTAGCTCTTTGTGCTTATATTCTTTATCCATATTTAGTTTGTTTAGCTTTTTATTAAACTCTATTTCCTGAGCCTTGCACTCATCAATTTTTAGCTTTAGAGTATCTAACTCCTTTACTTTTTCTAACGCCTCTATATATTTCACTTTTCTTGCTAAAAGATTTGGAAGCTCGGTTTCATAGGCTTGTTTTGCCATATTATATTTAGCTTCAATCTCAGTTTTTTTCTCAGCGCAGTCTTTTCTTTTTAATTCAATTTCAAACAATTTGTTATTACTGCTTTCAAATTCTAATTTAGTTTTTTCAAAATCAGCTATCATATCCTTTAGCTGATTTGCATTTTTAAAAATTGATAAAGACCTAGCTTTATTTTCTATTTCAGGCTTTTTAGCTAGAGCTTCATCAAGCTGACTTACATAGGTTTTCTTTTCATTTTGTAGCTTAAATACTTCAGTTTGCTTATTAAGCTTTTCTAATATTAGCTCAGCTTCTCTACTTGCTCGCTTATATTCTTCTTTTTTTGATTTAACTAAAATCTCTTGGTTTTGTAAATCATCAGGCTCTACAGCGCCTATACCAGAAAGCTCTCCTTCTAGCCTAGTCAATTTACTTTTTTCTATATCCATACTATTACTTAGCTTTTTTCTCAGCTCATCCCCATATTCATACAGGTTAAAAAGCCTTTCTAGCATATTCCTTCTATCTGCTCCATCTAGCTTTAGAAACTCGCTAAATTTACCTTGAGGAAGAACCACAGTTCTTAGAAAATCATCTTTTTTTAGGCCTATTATAGCCTCGCATTTTTTCGTTATTGCTGTTACACTTTCTTCTAAAATCTCAGGCTCATCGTAGGTTACATCTACTAGCTTACACTTATCACTTCTAAGACTTCCTGATTTTTTATCTCTTCTAAACTCTCTGCTGACTCTATATTTTCTATTTTCTGCCCCCGAAATTTGAAACTCAAATTCCACATAGGCTCTATCGCTATTTAGATTGATAAAATTTACTTTACCCCTTGGAATATCTCCATATAAAGCTAGGCAAATTCCATCTAGTATAGTTGATTTTCCACTTCCTGTAGGACCAAAAATACCAAAAAAACCATTTTGAGTAAGCTTCAAAAAATCTATATGTTGCTCTTCTTCAAAGCTATTTAGCCCTTTGATAGATAAACTAATTGGCTTCATTGTCATAGTCCTCCCCGTAGTAAAGTTTATATATCGTCTCCTTGGTTTCCTCTGATGGCTCTACTTTATTTTGTTTTATATAAAATGCTTGAAATAGCTCTTCAAACGACTGGGTTCTATGGTCATTTATCATTTCTTCTCTTTTTATATCTTCAGATGTAATAGGTCTGATGCTTAGAATATCTTTTTTAAGTAGCTTTAATTCCTTTATCTGATCTTCCCTGATATATTCATCCGTTTTGATTTCTAAATAAACCCAACTAGATTCATCCTTTTTCGCTTCACACATTTCAAGAGCCTCTGCGTAATTTTCACATTTCCACACCTCTATAGGCTTGTATACAGGTAGAGCAATTCTCTCAATTACAGCATCTCTACCTGCCACTACATCAATTCGCTCCACACTTTTAGTAAAATTAATCTCAGTCTTGTTATAGTGGATAGGCGAACCAGAATATCTCGCCTTGCCACCAGTTCCATGAACTATCTGAGGCTTATGAACATGACCTAGTGCAATGTATTGAGCTTTCTTCGGGAAGATACTGCTATTTATAAGGTAGCTCCCTCCTAGCTGAATACTTCTCTCTGAGCCACTTTCCTCACTTCCCATAACAAAAATATGAGACACAAGCAGATTTATAGTATTATCTCTATAATGCTTTTCAAGTTCAGTGAATAACTGTATCATCCTAGCTTCATAGCTTTCTAGCTTTTCTTCATCCTCATCTGTTCCTAGATAAAGAACTTCATTGAGTCTTTTCTCGCTAGGAAAAGCAATAGCAGCTATTACAGCTTTTTCCTCTCCTATCATAACTTCAACTATTCCAGGCTCAGACTTTATCACTTCATGTCTCCCATAAGTGCCTATAGGTACTGTTGATTTTGGAGTTCCTAGCATGATAATTCCATGTGGCTGGGCTAGCGGCCATGCCGCTACTAATCTATCTGGGCTATCGTGATTGCCAGCTATAACGAGTATCAATCTTTCCCCATCTTTAGATAATCTCTTAAGAGTATTATAAAAAAGAACCTCTGCTTTTGCTGATGGAGTAAAGCTATCATAAACGTCTCCAGCTATAATAACTAAATCAGCTCTATTATCCTCTACAATTGTAATAAAATCCTCTAAAAATTCAGCTTGCTCTTCCAATCTGCTCATGCCCTCTAGATTTTTTCCTAGATGCCAATCTCCAGTGTGAATTATCCTCATGATTACCTCCTGCTATAGTCGTTTACTTAATTCTTCCAAGCCTTTTTGTGTTATATATGTTCCTGCTCTGCCTTTTCCCGAATCTACAAAGCCTTGATTTTTTAAAAAGGTAAGTATTTTTTTTAGTTCAGCTTCTTTTATTGGTACATTTTCCTTTTCAGCCAAACGTATGAGCATATTTCTTCCTATAGACCCATGATTATTTATCGTCTCAAGAATAAATCTAGCTTTATCTACTTTACTATTTGACTGAGTACTATATATGCATTCTAGCTTAACTGACTGATTTTGCTTGTTTATTATATACTCTGGCAAGTCCTTATACTTAATTATATCATTACTGGAAATTGCTTTAGCATAATTTAAAATATTTATTAGCTCTCTTATATTTCCTCTATAATCATGATTTAGCAAAGTACCCTTTACACTATTATCTATTTTATATTCATTTCCTAAAAAATTTTCAGCTATTAATACAATGTCACTTTTTCTATCTCTAAGAGGTGGTAGATTAATCTGGCAAGTGTTGATTCTATAATACAAATCTGTTCTGAATTTATCCTCTAGTGAAAGCACTTCCAGATTTTTATTCGTAGCAACTATAAATCTTATATCTATATCCATAATACTAGACGATCCTAGAGCCATAATTTGTTTTTCTTGTAGTACTCTTAGTAGCTTTGTTTGAAGATGAATCGACATATCGCCTATCTCATCCAGAAAAACAGTCCCATGGTTAGCTTGAGCTAGCAAGCCTTTTTTTCCGCCTTTTAACGCTCCAGTAAAAGCTCCTTCTTCGTATCCAAACAATTCACTTTCAAGTAAATTCTCTGGCATAGCTGCCGAATTTATAGCAATAAAAGGCTGATTCTTTCTGTTTGACTCATTGTGAATAGATTGTGCCAGCATTTCTTTTCCTGTACCACTTTCCCCTATTAATAGTACAGTTAAATCCGTCTTTGCTATTTTTTTGCAAACCTCAATAGTTTTCTCCATCGAGTCAGATTTTGCGATTATATCATCAAAAGTATAATTAGCAACATGTCCTAGATTTCTAAGCTTACTCGATAAACTTTGCTCTAGCTGCTTTATATAAGTTAATTCTTGAAAAATATAATAATATCCATATGTAGAATTTAAATACGTCAGTGGCTTTTTGTTTATATTAAACACCTTTTTATCATTTTCAAATAAAGTATTATCTAAAACATCATCAGTTTGAAGCTTACTAATCCATTTTTGAGGGAGTAATTGCTTCATATTCCTATCACTAATTTCTTCAATATTAAATAACTCACAAAATTTTCTATTTGCATGTCTTATTTCTCCATTTTTATTTGTAATCAAAATACCATCGTTTGCTAATTCAAATAGAGTAGATAGCTCTTGTTTTTTTACAAATATTTCTCTGACCTTTTCTTTCATTCCTGAATATAAGCTTACGATTAATTCCAAATATTTCTTTAGTTCTATTATTATTTCATCATGATTTAGTGATAATTTTGAAATAATGACAAAAAAAGTTGATATATCTATATATCTATTACCTATATCAATAACTTCATCCAAATAGTATGGTACATGTCTTTTCTCTCCTGGTGTAATTGCAAGCTGCATGTTTTTATATTTTCCTTCTTTTTCATAAGGAATTAAATTAATGTGTGTAATCCCTAACTCAATTAATAGTTCAACTGTCTCTTTTGTAGTTTCATCATCGTCATTAACTACCAAAACATCAATCCCTGCAGGAATATTTAGCAATTCATGGTAAGCTGATAACATAATAGTCCTCTCAATAACAATTACATTATCCTTGCTCTTTATATGCTTTGATATATCTTTGAGCTTTTTATCAATCATTATAAGTATTAAATCATCCTCTATTACAAAATCATCCTTCAAGCTTTTAATATAATAGTTATTAATCTGTACATGATTTTTCAATACCATTTCAAGATTTTCTTTTAGGAACTTTCCTAACTCGCTGACTCCGTCAGTTACTATCCCAATACTTTTCATAATTCCCTCCATAGATAAACTTTGCTCATAATTTTATATTCTTTATAAATAGAATTATATAGGATAAATAGTATATTATGTTGTATTAATCCTATTTAATCCTATTATTTTTTCTTTTATATTATTCTTTTACTGTAGTATTATAATCGTAAATCAATATTCACTTTTAAAGAATACCTATATTTCAACGCTTATAAATTATTTTTATATAATATAATTATTATTTTAACAATTTGGCATCAATAATGCTTAATAGAACAATAAATTCTGAACTTTATAAATAATCACAAAAGGAGATGATTGACATGAACAAAAAATTTGGTTTTTGGTCTATAGTGTTATTGACCATCAACGGCATTATTGGTACAGGTATTTTCTTATCACCCGCAGGAGTTGTAAAAGTTGCAGGAACTTATACTCCTCTAGTTTATATTTTAGCTGGATTATTCGCTATTATATTAGCAATTACATTTGCTTCAGCCGCTAAGTATATTTCTAAAAATGGCTCTGGTTATGCATATTCAAAAGCAGCCTTTGGAAATGAAGTCGGTTACTATGTGGGTATCACTAGATTCGCAGCTGGCTCAATTGCTTGGGGTGTAATGGCGACTGCTGTAGTACGTACTACACTTGGAATCTTTGGTGGACCAGATGCCCAAACGCAAGGCAATATAACTCTTGGATTTTTAATACTTATGGGAATACTTTTAGCAATTGTATTTTCTGGATCTTACATAACAAAAATAGCCAGCAATATTTCTACTATAGGAAAAATAACTGCTTTATTAGTTGCAGTATTTGCTGGACTTGCAATATTTTTAAAAACTGGACAAAACAATTTTATGTCTATTAATCAAGCAGTGGATACTGCAGGTGAGCTTATCGTAAAACCAATGGATGCTTCAATCTTTGTAGGTGCAATTTTAGCTGCTTTTTATGCCTATACAGGCTTTGAATCAGTTGCATCTGCTGCTTCTGAAATGGAAGAACCAGAAAAAAATCTTCCAAAAGCAATTCCTTTAGCTATAGGAATAGTTGCTCTAATCTATGTAAGTGTAGTGAGTATAGCTATGATAATAAATCCTGAAGGCATACTAAATTCAACTGAACCTGTAATTTTAGCTTCTGCTTTTGTAAACCCACTCATCAAAAACATAATTATCTACGGAGCAGTTATATCTATGTTTGGTATCAATATAGCTGCAGCTTTCAGTACTCCAAGAATTTTTGAAGCTATGGCTGATGAGGGACAGCTACCTATGTTTCTTTCTAAAAAAACTAAGCAAGGAGTTCCCCTATTCGCTTTCCTAGTTACAGCATCAATGGCCATCGCAGTTCCTATGGCTTTCCAGTACAATATGCGTGGAATCATGATAATAAGCTCAGTATCTAGATTTATTCAATTTTTAGTAGTTCCTATGGCTGTAATAATGTTCTACTATGATAAAAATAAAGAACCAAAGATAGAAACAGCACAAAAAATGTTCTTTACAGATGTTGTAATTCCTATAATAGCTTTTGTAACATCAGCATTCTTACTTTACAAATTCTCATGGGCAGAGCAGTTTTCAATGGTAAACGATAACGGAGAAACTGTAACAAATACCTATGCTATATGGGCTATGATTATAGGATATGTAATCCTACCTATAGGAGTATACATTCCTTACAAAATGGGACTATACAAAGAAAAGAAGGTAGTTTCTAGCAGTAATAGAAGCGTTTCATAAAAGACTAAATTAATTTAAGCGAGGAGAAAAATTATGAGCAAACCTATTGTTGGTATATTTACAAATATAGAAATGGATAAAAATTATTTATTCCCAGGCTATCCACGCATAACTATAAATCAAGATTACTCTAGGTCAATAGAAGAAGCTGGTGGAGTTCCAATATTAATCCCTACTAGTCAATATTTTGAGAACTTAGAAAGACAAATCTCTATGTGTGATGGCTTACTATTTAGTGGAGGTCAAGACCTAAACCCAATTCTATATAATGAACAGCCCTGTGATAAGCTAGGAGACTTATCTCCTATGAGAGATAGCTTTGAATTCATGGCTTATGAAATAGCAAATAAACTTCAAAAATCTATATTTGGTATCTGTCGTGGAAGTCAGCTTACTAATGTTTTTCATGGAGGAAGTCTATATCAAGATAACAGCTTCCAAGGTACAGACCTAAAGCATATGAACTATGCTAACCCTGATATGCCAGTTCACGATATCATAATAAACGAAGATTCATTCTTATTTAAAGCAACAGGAAAATCTAAAATTTCAATCAATAGCTTCCATCATCAAGCTATCAAAAACTTGGCACCAGGATTTAAAATATCAGCAAGTGCCCCAGATGGAATAATTGAAGCAATCGAAAAAGAAGATGATAGTCAGTTTATCGCCGCTGTTCAGTGGCATCCAGAAATGATGAGCAGAACTAACGAAGATTCTCAAAAAATATTCAAATATTTTATAGACAAACTTAAAAAATAAGTTCAAAATATTTCTACAAAAAAAAGCTATAATCTCTTCTGTTCTATATGAGATTATAGCTTTTTTTATTCTAAAGCTTCACTTCAGAAAGCTCTTGCAAATATTTTTCATCTGTATACTCAGTTTTTAGTTTTCCAAGTAGCTCCCTTGCAGTATCTAGCTCTTTTTTAGCCTTTAGATAATATACCTGATTTAATTTTATATGTTTGCCTAGTAATGAGTGGTTCTGATATAAATCAAACTCTTTTTTATTATCCTCTACTATCTTTATAGCTTCCTTTGTCTCAGCTAATTTAAAATGATAGTATGCAAGATTGCTAAAATACACAACTCTGTTTATTCCTCTTAATCCTTTTTCTGGAATATTCTTTAGTGCTTCCTTTGCTTTTCTGTAGCTTTTCTTCACTGCATGTCCAGCAGAAATATTGATATAAATCAGTGACTTGTTATATAGATTCTTAGTAGTTTCAAGTAGTTTTGTATTTTCCTCTATATACTTGTCAGGATTATTTTCTGTTATTAGTATAGCCTGCAAAGAGTTAAGCTTCTTTTGGAATGCTTTTTGGGAGAGCCAGTTTATAAATAGTATTAAAAATATTGCCAAGATGATTATTTGTATAATGTAGTTCAAGGTGGTTCCTCCTGTCTGTTTATATGTTTTTGGATTTATCTTTAAACTTAAATTTCTTGCATATGTCTTTTTATATTAGACAATAATTAACTTTATTCTTTTTACTACCGATAAATTTATTTAACTTTTCAATTTTCAGTTATAAAATTTTAATTCTCGATTATCTACAAATATAATCATTAGATCTAAAAATTCTATTTAATAATTCTTCTTCCAAATTGTTCCATGAAACTAATGTTTCATCTATAGCTAAAAACTTTCTATTTTTAATTTCTATCTTTGTAGTATTGATTAAAAAATGGTCTGATCTCCTTATAAGTTTAATATTTTTACTAAAACTTATTCTTTTTAATATCTTATAAAGTTCTATCTCTAGTCTGTTTTTAAAATGGAGTTCATGAAGTGTCTCTGCATTCTTTAATAAATACATTGTGGTATACGTTATTAGTTCTACTCCATATTCTACTGTCTGAATAGGTCCAACCTTTTCAAAATCTTCTAACTCAAATCTTAAATATTCTTTTTCTGGATTCCCTTTAATTACTGGCAGTTCCTTGCATTCATTTCTTTTATATTTTCTAACATCTCTTATTTTAGCAAAATAATAAATACCAGCATCTTCTTTAAAAATATTTTTAGGTTGATAAAAAGCGATGTATTGTACACCTAATCTTACATTCGATAATTTAACTAACGGGATATGGAAAAAATGATTTTTTAAATATGAAGCAAGATGTTCTTTTGTCGGTACATTTACGACCATAACATTTGAATGTTTGAATTTAAGATTATCGTCATCCTCTTCATAAGTAGGAAGATTCGCTATTGACTCTATATATGACTCGTTAACAATCTTATTTATATGATTTTCAATCAAGGATGTAGACCCTGGCAACATAGGAAAAGCTCCTATATTAACTTTTTCAATACTTTTAAAATATTTATGCTTTTTGAATGATACTTCATCGCTATATGGAAACATAACATATGCACCAAATGTGTTATATTTAAATTGTAATTTTTCATCCAATTCACTTACTATTGCATCTCTATATCTATGCATCACATTTATATCTTCTTCCATGGGTCCCACAATGTTTTCTGAATCTATTTTTAACCTATACTTTGCATCAAATATATATATCCTATCATTTTTGTCTAAGTTTCTTAAGCAAAGTACAGTGTCTGGTCTCTGACTTGTTGTTGGTAGATAAGAATAGGTTCTGTTGTACCATAATTCTATATTTTTACCTGTAGAATTTGAATATGTAATTTTAGATGTTTTATTTGTTGTCAATGATAATGATATTCCATTGTCTGTAGTTTCTATAATTCCATTATGAACTGTGCTGAAACCCAATCTATTCAAAATGTTGTGTATTTTCAAGTAACACCATATTTCATAAAGATTCCAGATTTTTTTGGGTGTTATTTTATATAAACCTTCAGTAATATCAAGCCCTTTTTTTAACATCATAAAATTAAAAAATATTTCTCTATATCCTTGAGTCATCTTAAAAGATAGTGTTATGTTTTGTTTTACATTTACATCTGATATTTTACTAAAGAAGCCTTGTAGATGCTTATTTAAGTTGTTTTCTAATTTATTTAAAGCTTCATAATAATAGTTGTCAATTTTATAAATTAAACTAATATTCTGCTTAACACTTCTAATTCTATGAATAATCATTTTTATAATGTGCTTTACATACTGATTTTCATAAATATCATAGGTTATATCACTTTTCTTTTCAATAACCTTTAGAGGTAAATACTTATTGTGATTAATATTAATAATTCCTTTTTCATGAGGATACAACAAATGACTTTTCTTTCTTATATAATTTACTGTTGCTCTGGATATTACTTTTGATTTATTAGCTTGATGTATATTTTCACTTCTTACAATATCATGTTTTGGATGATTTTCTATGTATTCAAGTGCTTTATTGAAATTGTTATAAATCTGAATTAAAATCTCAGTAAATTCTACGCCTGTTTGATTGTTTACATCAACTAGATTAGCCCTTTGAAACGTTTTTCCTAAAAAATCGAACACTAATGAAGAAATTTCTTCATTTACTTCACTCAAAATTTCTTTATAATCTTTGACATAATCTAATTTTGAAGGAAAAATCTCTATAGTTAATTTCATTAATTCATTATCATTTGACAACACTTTAAAAGTCGTATAACCTATCTCTCCATTAAATACTATATTTCCATACAGATTATTTCCTACTTCAATGAATGACTCTCTTATTTCTTTATCTATATGGTAGATTCTAAATGAATCATTTGTTTTGGGTTCAAGTATAATTTGATAGTTTGAATCCTCAAAAAAACTGGGTCTCATGCTATTGAAACTATTTTCCTCAAGTTCTCCCAATACATTGATAGTTTTTACAATTTGAGCATATGGATATTCAATAAATAAATACCCTTTGATATTATTGTTAGTATTTATAATATCAAATTTTCTATTTCTAGTTTTACCTACAAAGTAAAGTTTAAACATACTATTTTCTATCAATAATAATGTTTCATTAGAACCAAAATGTTGCAAAGCCGTCATATTTATAACCCCTTAACATCTCAATTATTTTTGATGCACTCTTTTTATATATAGCATTATCTAAATTTTTAAATGCATCCTCAAGGTAGTCCACTTCCGATACAACAACTTTATTACCTATACAAATATTAAATAAATCTACTAATATATCCTTAACTATAACTTGACTCCCATTAATTAATGGAAGAATTTTTTGAGATAATTGATAATCAAAGGCTACATTTTCATCTAATAATGATAATTTCTTATTTTCAACCATATAATATAGTATTTCTTCTCTAACTCTATACCCAAAATGTCTTTTACCTTTTTTTAATATCTCATTAATTTCTGCAATCCTATTATTAACTGTTATTGAATATTCTCTATATTCTTCTTCTATTTCCTGTGGAGAAAGATAAGTCGATTTTATAAAATCATTATGTATAACTATATCTCCTTTATCTTCTAAATACTCATTTTCTAAAAAAAGTTTATTTAAATTAACATCATTAAATTCTAAAGTATTAGCTCTGTCTAATACTTTTCTGCTAAATCCAAAAGTCGTATCGTCCATATTTACCGTTCCAACAATATATAGATTTTCTGGAATATAAATTTTATTTTCTATTCTAGATGGATTTTCTCCATTATTTATAGAATCACTTACAATAAAATTCCCATGCCTTCTTCTACTTTCTATCAAACTCAAATATTCACTAAAATAGTATTCTACTCTTGCTAGATTCATTTCATCTAAACATATAAAATATGGTAAATTTATATTTTTCAAAGCATCTTCTATAGCTTCAGTAAGAACTCCTTTTATGAATTTATCAGTTATATTCTTATATCCAAACAAATCAGCGCTATCATTCCAATCAGGTTTAACAGAAATCATACGAAATCTTTCATTTGTAGTGTTGGCACCTAATGCTTCTGCAAAAAGCCTAGTAAGTCTTGATTTACCAGTACCACTAATTCCTGCTAAAATTACAAATGGTTTTGTCTTTAAAGATAGATAAAAATTGCATAAATCGTTAAATTCATAAATGAATCCCACTGAATTTATATATTGGCTCACACCATTCAGGTATTCTTTTATTTCATGAGGTTTTAAATTTTCCCATTGTTTGTTTGAAACAAGTTCTTTTGATTTTTCATTTTTATAAAAAGATTGATTATCATCAATTAATGAAATATATAACGGATTCGTTTGATTACCTACCGCAACGCTTCCTCCTTCTGTCCCATATCTTTCAAATTTATTAATTATGTCTGAATCTATTAATGTTATATCTTCAAGAAGAACTCCAGATACACATCTATCTAAATCTTTATGATAATATTCAGGAACTAAATATATTTTATCTGAAACTTCCTCTTTTGATAAAATATCAGCAATCTTCCCTTTAGCTCTAACTTTACCTCCTGTTACAAAAAATGCCCATGTTTCAATATTGTTTGAAATTTGATCTTTTATTTTAATTACTTTATCCTTAGCAACTCCTGGACTATTTTCACTAGGTTTTATTATTCCCCATACAACCTTCCCTTTAGTTTCGATTATTGATCTATGCTTGTTAATAGTATCCACTGCATATACATTATTATTATATTTTAGTATTATGTGCATAACCTGATTGTTATTCATAATTTCCCCTTTTAAATATTATTATTTTGTATACATTTGTATAAAAAGACTTATACATGAATATTATCTCATATATAAGACTTTGGTTGTAGGTGTATATTCAATTATTCTGCTCATATTATTCTCATATATACTAATATAACCAAGAAAAATGCTGATAATATAAAATTCGACACTGCCCATATCAATCCTCTAAAAAATTGCTGTTTATATGTATACGCTGTCTTTTGAACAAACATAGCAGAAATAAAAGCAACTATTAGAATTATGCATCCATACCATGGAATTCTAAAAATTATAAATGCTGCCAATAAGTTAATAGCTAACATGATAACCATAGGATAAAAGTATTCATCTTCTCTTACTTTTCTCAAGTAATCTTCATAGCTCATTTCATAATTATAAACTTTGATGGTTAGATTTATTATATCCAAAAATGGCTTCATAAATATTCCTGCTTCCATCTTATTTTTTATTAAAAGCTTTTGATATATTTTCAATATGAGTAAGTTTCAGTTCATCTGTGACCGCTGATAGTTGTAATAGTTTCCTAAAGTATATCTCATCTATTTTTTCTCTGGTTAATATCTGTGTTGAGTTTGAAATATCTTTGTTGATAGTACTAATTAAATTTTGTCTTTTTATAACTTTTACATCAGCAGGTTCTATAATTATTTTTTTAAGCTCGCATCTCTCACTAAAAATGATATATGACTTAAATGAAGTTCTTGGAACTTCTGGTAAAAAATTTGCTAATGCTCTGATATGAGCACTATTTTGCCATATAGGATTAAAAAAATAGTTTTTATTATTACCTTTTAAAGTCTGAGTCCATGATTTATTTTTCTCATCTCCAAATATCCAGCCACTATAGTTTTTAGACTCAAAAACATAGATTCCAGTTTCATGAAGCATTACCAAATCTATTTCAGTAGTTTTTCCATCTTCTTTTTTTACATATATATTTGTTACTATTTTTTTATATCCTGGTAATTTCTCCAAGTAAGAAAAATTCAGATACTCACCATAGTTGCCTTTATTAAAAATTGTTTTTGCAAAGCTGTTCCTACTTCTTATACTGTATTCTGATTTACTAAATTTTATGTATTTAATTAAGAAAAATCCTACAATCAAAAAAAATATAAGTTCCATAGTAAGCTCCCCTATCTCTTTCTCAATTTTTTGAAAAAATTATTAATAACTATAATAAAGGTGTCGAATTGCACACGGTTAGAATTTGGATTATAAATTTATGTATGTTTATACTAAAAATGCATAAAAAAGTCTTATTATATGATTATTATCTCATAAATAAGACTTTGGTTGTAGGTGTATATCAATTATTATTCTCAAATTATATAATATAATTTATTCTTAATGTTGTTCACAAATATACTTATATCACTCTTAATTTAAGTAAATTTGTAAAGAATGATAATTTATATATTTTCTCGTGTTTGAAATAAATTATTCAACACATCAATAATATTTTCATAAGATATATTAACAGCATACTTATAGTTTTTAGTATATTTAATCCATCTTTCTTTCAATGTTTCACTTTCACTTAATTCATAAATTCGCCTACTTATATTACTAAGAATATGTATTGATGCTCTGTGCTCTGATGTTCTTTTAAGTGCTTCATAAAATAACACTCTATCATACGGCTGAGTTTTAGCTAAAATATATACATCATAAAAATCTCTAGGGCGTGTATTTAACTGACCTCTTCTTAATATAGTTTCTACTTTTTCCGCTAAAATCGTCTCAATATTGTATGCCCATACTTCAATACTCTTATTATCAAACATCATTTTGAATAGATAATGTATTTCTTTTGGTGTAATTACATCACCTGATGTAATATCGATATGAATAGGCGTAATAATGCTGTCATATTTTGAAATAATTCCTACTCTATATCCACCATAGTCATCATCATCTCTAATAGCTTCTATTCTAGAGAATGTAAAGGTTACATCATCATCAATATAAATATTGCAGATTTCAGAGATTGCTTTAGTTATTGATTCTATATTTATTGGGTAGTTCTTTATGGTAGCATCAATATCCATAGTTGCCCTATTGTCGATTCCTACAATCGCTGCAATCAAAATTCCTCCTTTAAGTATAAATTTATCCTTATATATAGATTTCGATAATCTTTCTAGAAAACGCTCAAACATATAATTTTGTAGGAATACTTGAGCCGATATGCCTTTCTCTTTAGAGAGATTTTTTATTTTTGCTTTCAAGCTCATTGCTTTACTGCTCATATCAGCACCTCCAAATAATTTTTTAGTATTTTCTCTACTTTTAACATTTTTGCATATTCCATAAGTAATGAGTAATCAGTAGTTTTTAATTTTACAAATCGTTTAAATGAATCATTAATTATTTGTATATCTATACGATTTCTACTTCTAATTAAATCACACATAGTTCTTTCAATATTGTATACACTAATTGAGTTTCCAAATGAACTAATAGCTGAAATAATCCCCATTTGATGTAAATCGTTTTTTATATAGTAAATTTTGCATTTGTCTGCCACGTTTGGAACAACTTTATAACCACTTGGAAAAGACACTGAATATTCAAATGGCGTCCTATCAGTTAATCCATGAATATATAGTGCCGTCTCATGTGAGTAAATAATTTTTGAATACTTTGTTTGTAGAGAATACATTTCATCTTCTATAGAATCAATAGACACATAAACTCCTCTATCTGCCTTTTCAAGTTTCCCTTCAGCAACCATTTTTTGAAGATAAATTCGTGGTATCTTGTTTTCATCAATATCAGCACTCAATATAGTTCCATTGTGTTTTTCTAATAGTTTTTCAAGTTTATTTTGGTAGTTCATGTACATCACCCGTTTTACTAATTTACTTACATTATATATTATTTAAGTATTTTTGTAAAATTGTTCGAAAAAATTATTTATTAGATCCTTGTCTATCTTAAAAAAAGCTCAGCTGCTCAAATTCAGTCTTGTCCTCGAACTCATTGAGATAGCCAAATATTTTATCTGGCTTATGCTCAATTTTATTTTTCTCGCAGAATTCATGGAATATTTTCATGAGTTTTGCGTTATTTTTGCTATTTATTATATAGCTATTTCCATATTCTTTAATATACTGCTCTTTTAGGTTTGGAAATTTTTTATCTAGCTGAGCATAGAAGTATTCTCTATTTCCATCACGTAGTGTCACTCCTATTCCAAAGCAAATAATTCCATACACTTTTGCTTCTTTGCAATAATTCAGTATTCCTAATAGGTTCTCTTCTGTATCATTTATATGAGGTAGGAGTGGTGTAAGCCATACTACTGTAGGGATTCCTGAATCTCTTAATGTTAATAGGGCTTCAAATCGTTCTTTTGTAGTTGATACATTTGGTTCTATTTTTTTGCATAGCTCTTCATCGTAGGTCGTGAGTGTCATTTGAACTACGCATTTAGTTTTTTGATTTATTTCTTTTAGTAAATCCAAATCTCTGAGTACTCTATTCGACTTGGTTATAAGGGTAATTCCAAATCCATATTTACTAACTACTTCTAAAGCTTTTCTTGTGTGTTTTAGATTGATTTCTTCTGGTATGTAAGGATCTGTCATTGCACCCATGCCAATCATACATTTTTTTCGTTTTCTTTTTAAGGCATCTTCTAATAGCTCAATTGCATTTTCTTTTACTTCTATGTCTTCGAATTTATGGTTCATTTGGTAGCAGGTGCTTCTTGAGTCACAGTATATGCAGCCATGTGTACATCCTCTATATAGGTTCATTCCATTTCTGGGTGAAAGAATTCCTTTTACTTTTGTAAAATGCATATCAATCTCCTTGAAAAAATAAATAAAAAAGTCTTATCCATGATTATTATCTCATAAACAAGACTTAGGTAGTAGCTCTTGATTTAGCTTTCAACTATTTTAATATTTGTAAGAATTATTTCTTTTAGAAATAAAAATCCTCTTAAATCAACTTCTGCATGCTCTTTTGTAAATTCAAAGCCTTTGTCTATATATACTTTGATTCCTTCTACTTCATATTGATTAAAGTCCTCTCCAGCCTGGGGAGGTGTAGGCGATACTATAGCCTCTACCATTGGCCCTGCTCAGCCACGGGAACAGACTCTTTTTTCGAAAGTTATTGTGCTGATTGATTTTTGATTCATATATGCTTTAGCTTTTTCTGTTATATCAATTTTCATATAGATTCCTCCCTGCCACGTTAGTATGCTCAGTTTATATATACCCTTTTTGTATACTTTAAATTAATAGGTTTTGAAAGGATAAATTATATATGCTAATATATTTATACAATAATTTTTAGTTACCTCAACGTTTCTATTAATTTCAATTTTGAAAAGGAGTTACTATTATGAAAGAATGGATTATAACTAATATAGGTTTTGAAAAATTTATTCTTATATACTCTTATTTTGTTTTAATATATAGTTTAATATCACTTTGTGCTTATTTTTTTTATTATGATAATTTAATTATACGTTTGGTTTTTGGCATAGGTCAAATCATCACCTTATTAGGTTACATTTACCTTGAAAATTTAGAAAAGCATTATAATAACAAAAAATTAGAGTAATTTTTATGAAATTCACTGGTTATAATTTTTCTATTCATTATTTTTATATGCATGATACAGTTTTTCATATTCTTTCATCTTGTCTGCTATGTTTGTAATCTCATCAAAATAAGCTTGTTGAACTTCATCTGTTTTCTCTGTATTTCCAAGCTCTGAATATTCAAGATGTATTTTTTTATATTTTATTACATTCTCAGCAGATAAAGTCATTTGTTCTATAAGTTCTTTAGCTTCTTGAGAAAAAGCATGCTTGCCTTCTTTGTCATTTAGTTTTAATAATACCTTATTTATCTCTTGTTCACCTTTTTCAAACTCTTCAAAAGTTTCGACTGTTGGTAAACTCGATGTTACAAAATATAAATCAAATGTATCACCTACGGGCTCATCAACCATTTGTTTTACAATCTCAAGAGTCTTCTTTTCTGGTGATTCCTCATCGTTCATATTTAGTTTTTCGCTTCCATTTTCAGCCTTACAAGCAATCAAATTAATAGTACAAATAAAAACTATCAAAGAAAGTAGAATTAATTTTTTCATATATTTCTCCTTTTTTACATTATTTAATATATTAGCAAAGTAGTTGTGATGTTGTAAATATGGGTATAGTTTTAAATATACATATATGTTGCGATTAAGGGGTGGTATTAAATGAGAAATAAAAAATTATCTTTTGTTCTAGTTTTATTTCTAGTTTTTAATCTTATTTTTGCTGGATGCTCATCAAACAAAAATGAATCTGCCACCGAAGAGGTTCAAAACTCAGCTCCTGATATGGCTACTGATTCAGGCAGTGTAGCTCCTCAACCAGAAATGGAAGGTATCGATTATATCAGTGACCCTAAAAGTATAGAGCCTGATAAAATTATTACCACTGTGTCTATCTATATGCAGACCAAGGATTTTATGCCTACTGTAGAAAAGCTTAATTCATTAATCGAAAAACACAAAGGCTATATAGAGACCTCTAATATATCCTATAACAACTATGTCTACAGCAGTGCCTTAAAACACTCTGAATACACCATAAGAATTCCTAGAGAAAATCTATCGAATTTTAAAAATGAACTAACTGAAATTGGAAACATTATTTCTGAAAACACTTCAAAAATGGATATAACTAAGCAGTATAGAGATACTCAGTCTAGACTTAAGGTACTAGAAACAAAGGAAGCTAGAATTCTTGCTCTGCTAGAAAAAGCTGAGAAGATGGAGGATATTATAGCACTTGAAAATCAGCTTAGCACTATAATTTATGATAAAGAAAATCTAACTGCAAATATTATGAATATGGATGACAGCGTAAATTACAGCACAGTTAATTTTCAGCTAGAAGAAGTTGCAAAGCTTAGCTCTGGAGATAATATCAAAACTCCATTTGGCACTAGAGTTATGAATGCACTTAAAGAATCAGCTTATTACGCTAGAAGGTTTTTTGAAGATGCTATCATAGCACTTATATATTTCTTTCCATATGGAATTGTGATTTCCATCATAGGATATCTTGTACTAAAAATTATTAAAAGAAGAAAAGGCAAATCAATTAGAAAAGATGCAAATAAAGACCAAACTCCACATTAGAATTTAAAAACAGGTTTGCTTAATTTTATCTTAAGCTAAACCTGTTTTTATTTTGCCATTTCTACATTTCTTAATGTTCAATAACCTTTCATATTTTATTGCTTTAGAGTTCATATATTCTTCTTATAGCTCCTAATTCATTTAGAAAAACCTCTACTAAATTTGGATCAAAGTGTTTTCCTGCACCTTTTTTAATAGTTTCAACTGCATCATTGAATCCATGGGCATCTTTATAAACTCTTTTTGATGTGAGTGCATCAAATACATCTGCTATTGCTACTATTCTAGCTGAAAGAGGTATTTCATGGCTTTTTAGCCCTTCTGGATATCCTGAGCCGTCCCATTTTTCATGATGATATCTAGCAATTTCTTCAGCAACTTTGAAAAAATCTTTATCAAACATTTTCAAGCTTTCTCTTATTTCTCTAAATATATCAGCTCCTACAGCTGCATGAGTTCTCATCTCCTGCCATTCCTCTGGAGTGAGCGCTCCTGGTTTTTTAAGTATTGCATCTGGAATAGATACTTTTCCTATATCATGAGAAGCTGCATTACGCTCTATTTCTAAAATATATTTCTCAGAAATATCATATCCTGGTATATTTTGAGCTTTTAATCCTTTTGCCAAGATAACTGAGTATTTTACCATCCTTTGTATGTGTTCACCTGTAGATGTGTCTTTTCCTTCTACTAGCTCTGCAAAGCTCGATGTCATTTTAGAAAATACTACTTTTGTAAAGTATGCTCTATTCATCAAGGTTTCAATTTCATTGATTATGCCTTTTCCTATTCTCAAGGTTTCACTGTTAAAGAATGCCTTTTTTCTAGAGCTAAAGAACACCATTCCAAAAACTGAACCACTCACCATAAGTGGGATTATCATATTGGAGAGCATACCTTCTCTTCTGATGAGTTCTAGTGATGGACTATATGGTCTATCTTCATGTTCAGCTTCCAAATCATCTATTATCATAGGCTCACCAGAATCTATGATTTTCTTTAGTCTTGTAGATTCAATAGATACTTCGAATCCTGGTCCTAGCTTAATCTCACCAGACTTAATCACCCCATGCTCGGCTATGATTTTTCCGCCCTCATAGTCTACAAAAGCAACCCCTATTCTATCAATTTCAAGTCTTTCTCTTAATTTATAAAATAAAGCATCTACTACATCATCTACTATATAGTACTTTGTTAGTAAGGTGCTTATTTCATCTGAGAAGTTTTTTTCTGCAGTTATTGTTTCTACATAATCCATCATTTGAACTTCTTCATCAAAATATGGCTTTATTTTAGGAAGTGAGTCTTCTAAATTTTTACGGCTTGATATTACCTTTAGGCTTTTCATCATGTAAGAAAAATCGTATTGAATAAAACGAAGTATTACTACTCCTAATAAAAACAGTATTCCTATCAGGGTAATTATGACTGCATTTATAATTAAAGTAATATCTTTAACCATTAAATTCTCAATATTCTTTTGATATTCTATTAGATTTTTTATAGATTTATCTTGCTCTGCAAAAAGCTTAGCTAGTTTTTCGACATCAGTATCAACTATATAAGCCACAGATACCGTAGAATTTATATCATTTAGCTTATCTGTTAGTTCATCAACCGTGCTTTTCATAGGTGCCAAATTATTGCTATGTCTTCCTAGTGTCTGCTTGTCTATTTTGGTAAGATTATCCCCCAGCTCCCCATAAAGCTTATTAAACTTTTTTATATTCACTTGTATTATGAGCTTATTTTTTGCATATGCATTTTTTAGAGCATCATTCATTTTTGCAGATTCATCTTTTTCTACTTGAGTTTTTATATTTTCTATTACTGCTATAGGAAGCCTAGTTTCTGCGTGAAGAACGCTTATTTCATCTACTAAGGATCTATTTGATTCATAGTAGGTTTTTATTTGTGGCACTAAAATAAAATTAGACACAATAGCTACAATAGAAGCTATGCATACTAATCCTACACTAAATTTTATGATGTTTTCTATTTTTCTCATTGAGCACCACCTATCAGATGATTTTATCAGATTAGCCATTATTTATCTTTAAAAATTTATAAATTTTATTTACCCCTTTAGATAATAGCTTTATTTCACTCTATTAATCTTATTTTTTTTGTAAATTTTAACTTTGGCTTTCGTGTTATTATGATTTTATCATAAATTAATCTAGATATTATATTTTATAGTTCATTTTCTCTATCAAATATTTAATTTTTAGTTCATTCTCTTCAGGAATTAATTGGGCTATTATTGTACTTGTTTCTAATAAACTAATTTTGAAAGGAAGTTCGATGTTATGGAGCAAAAAAATTCTGCATGGATCATCGTATCAATTATTTTAGGAATATCCTTATTTGCATCAGCTTTTGTGTTAACACAAGGAATAAAGAGCATCAGATCATCTGGAAATGAAATTTCACTTAAAGGCTCAGCAAAGGAAGAGATTAAATCAGATTATGCTGTTTGGTCTGGATCATTTAGTTCAAACAATGTAGAATTACAAACTGCGTATCAGGATTTGGAATCTACCGCCCAGCAAGTTAAGGACTTTCTTATTTCAAAAGGATTTTCTGAAAAGGACTTAATCTTTTCAAGCGTAAGTACCATGCCTATAAATGCTATCATGCAAAATGGTATGTATTCAAACTCAATAGAAAGCTACAGATTATCACAAACTGTGGAAATCCGCTCTGATGATGTGGACAAAATTGCAGAAATATCTAGAATTTCTACTGAGCTGATAAATCAAGGAATAACCTTTGAATCCTATCCACCACAGTATTTCTACACCAAGCTAGCCGATAAAAAAATTCACATGATAGAGATGGCTACTCTAGATGCTAAAGCTAGAGCAGATGCTATGCTAAAATCATCTGGAAAATCAGCAGGGCAACTTAAGAGTGCATCTGTTGGAGTATTTCAGATAACCCCACCATATTCAAATGAAATCTCTGATTATGGTATTAATGATACTTCCTCTATAGACAAAGAAATTACTGCTGTAATTACTTGTACTTTTGAAATCAAGTAAAAAACAACAAATAATTATAAAACGTATTTTTTGATATTATCACAAAATTGCTAAAAGGAGTTATATAGAAATTTACTTTCTGATAACTCCTTTTAAATTAGCGTTCAAACGTTTAATTTTGTTATGTTTTTATAACTCTTCCTCCATGTATTACTTTTCCATTATCTAATTTCAGTTCCCAAAATACTGGAAATCTTTCACTGATTTCAACTTTTATAATTTCTGGAGCTGCGAAGCAAATCATCTGAAAATTAAGTTTATCTGCTATTTCAAATATAGGATCTAATACATGTTTTGCTGAAGCCTTACCAAAAGGATTATCTAGTACTAAAACTGTAGATGGATTTTCATTTCCTATATTTTTCTTCTTATAACTCATAATCATCATTATTACGAAAGTGTTTACAGAAAGAGTCTGTCCTCCTGAACCTTCAGGTAAGTCTCCTTCGCCTTTATTTATTGCTTCCCATGTTGTGTAATATTCTTCCCTAGCTCTGGCATATCTAAACTCGTTTTTTTCAGTCATTTTATATACAAGTAATGTTGGATATCTGCCTTGAAGCGCTTTAGAATATAAAACCGTATCATCCATCAGCTCTTTGTATACTTTGTCGTCTATTTTCGAAATGTCTTCTTTCTTTTCTAAAATTTTGGATATAGCCTGGACGAAATATTCCTCTAGCAAGTAGATTATTTCAGCTTCTTCTTTAGGTAATCTTTCCATGCCTTTAAGTTTTACAAGCGGGAAAATATGACCTTGGTCATTTGTATAATTCATTGATGCAATCATGCTTTTTAATGAATCTATCATTCGTATGATATGTATAGATGCTCTACTTGTCCAGTTTTTCATAGCTTCTTCAGCTTTTTGTTTATCCTTAGATAAATTCATAAGTTCCTTTTGAAAATGGTTTTCCATACTAGTAAAAGAAATAAGATTACTTTTAAAATTTAATATATTTGCTTCTTTAATTGTAGATATAACTTTTTCTTTTAACTTATCTTCTTCTAATTTCAAGTTGATTTCTCTAATAAAATCGCTTCTTCTTTTTTCTCCATCGTCTATTTTTTCTTTAATTTTGCGTTCATTGTCATCAAATTCATTTAACCAATCTTGTATTATATTTTCTAAATTTTCCTTTATCCTTTCTTTTAAAGCAATATCTTCTTTACCTTTAGAAAAATCGAGAGTATATATTGATTTTATTTTAGCTATATTTATATCAAGCTTGGCTTTATAATCTTTATATTTCTCTAAACCATCGATGCATACTGAGTAAAATTTATTATTTAATTGAATATCTCTACTCACTATATCCATATCACTTTGAATATTTATTATAGCTACATCTAGATTCATCTCTGTATCTTGAATTTCAATAAATACTACTGATTTTTTATGCTTATCATATATTTGATTTTCTTTTGCTTCTAATTGCTGTTTAAATGCCAAAATACTCCCTCTACTTGTATCATAGCTTGACTTAATACTGCTTCTATCAATTTCTAGGTTACCAAGTATGATTTTTAGCTGACTTATTTTTATTTGAATTTCATTTAGAGAATTCTCTAGCCTAGGATAGTCCTTCCAATCTTTACTTATCTTATTTAAATCACCGATATGCCTTTTCAGTTCAAGATTTAGATGCTTTATATCCTTGTCTAGTAATGCTATGTTATTATTTTTACTAGAAATATCTTCTTCTAATATTTTTCTTTGATTTACTAGGCTCATGATGGCAATATTTTGTATAAGTAAAGTTGGAATTTTATCAGTAAGTTCACTAGTTCTTACCCCAAATTCATAGGATGCTTTATTAAAAATATCTTTTATCTGCTTTATATCATTTTCAATTTCTAGCTTCCATTTACTGTATGAATCTTTAATCATGCTTCTTTTGCCTTCTACATCTTCTATGCTTAATTCAACTTCTCTTTTGCCTTTTTCCAAATCTAATATGTCTATTTTTATTTTATCTACTATTATTTTTTCCTCATAAAGCTCTTTACTTTTATTTAGATATGACTTCATTTCAATTATAGATTTTTTTGAGTCCACCAGCTTTTTATCTTCCTCTTTCAATGCGTATCTTACCTGATTTAAATTATTGTCAATACTGAGCTGCTCTTGCTTTTTTATCCTGATTTCATCTATTAAACTTTGTTTTTCCTCTTCATATTCCTTTAACAGAGTTCTAAGCTCTAAAGTAGTCTTTGTTCTTAAAATTATATTTAAGTCCTGCTTTATTTCTGACATTTTTAAAATATCATTTTTAATGCTAATTTGAATCTCCGTCATTTTACTCATTTCACTTGTTAGTTCCTCTTTCCAAGTGATATAGTCATTCTCATCAATTAGCTTATATGCCTTATTTACTAAAGTTTTAATAAGATTATTTTTTCCCTTCATTTCGGAGCGAATATAAATAGGCACCATATTATTTAAGAATATTGATTTATCTATATTAGTTTCGATAAGCTGCCAATCTTTCTCACTTCCAATTACAACTGAATATATAAAGCCAGGATAATCATTTAATATCGTAAGCTTGGCATCATCATCAAGTTCTTTAATAAATTCGCTTCCTGTCTCAACATGTATGCCTAGGTTTTCAACCATTTCTTTTACAAGAGTTATGTCTTTATTTGCAATAAAAAAATCGTATTTGTTCAATGCTCTATCTATATTCTTTTCCCATATCAGCCTTTGTATTTCTTCTAATTTATGATTTTTTTCTTTTTCTTTATTTTCTATTTCTTCTAACTTTTTACTGAACCATAAATTGTTTCTTAGGCTGCCATCGTTATTTTCTAATAAAATTTTAGATAATTTTTTAACTGTTTCTTTTTCAAAAGCTTCTTGTTTTAGTATTTCTTGATTTAATTTATCCATTTTGATTTCATATTCTTCAAGCTTACTTTCTAGTATTCCTATACTAGTATTTAGCATAAATAATCTTTTATTATAATCTTCTTTTTCTTCTGTATATTTTTCTATATTTTCTTGAATATCATTTTGAATTATATTTAAATCTTCAAGAATTCGTTCTGGAAATTCAAGACTTAGTAAACTATACTGACTTTCTAATTTAAGTTTATCTTTTAATAGGTCTTTTTCTTTAAAATCAAATTCAATTATTTTTTTATCTAGTTCTTTGATTTTGAGCTCGTAATTATTCTTTTTATTTTTATATTCTTCTATAGCTCCCTGAACATAATTAATATAGCTTTCATAGCTTCTTTCATTTTCTTTCCATATAGCCACATTTTTTTCCCACTCTAATTCTATTGCATTGTCTAATGACTTTGCTTTATCTTTTATGTCTTTAATATCTAGGTCTTCAATCAAACTCTCTTTTTCTTTTGTTTTAGCTACGAGGCTTTGCTCAGTTTGTTTTTTCTCATAAAGTAACTCATTTATTTCATATAATTTTAGGGATTCTTTTTCTGCTTTTATTGTTTCTTCTTTCTCACTAAGCTGCTTTTCTAATTTCTTGACTTCATTTTCTTTTGATATTAACTTTATTCTTTGCTGATTATACTCAAGATTATCTTTTTTAAATGCCAGTTCATATTTTTCATCTTCTGCCCTTTTTAAATCAGTCTTTAGTTTTTCTAACTCCTGAGCAACAAAATTTTCTTCCTCTTTTAGGGTGAAATATATATTATTGCCCTTTATTATCAATCTATTTTTTCTATCTATATATCTAGAGCCTGCATCAGCATTTGCTATAAGAGGTTTTATATATTCTTGTAGATTTTTATATGAACTCTCACGTTTGATTAATACTGGCAAATCTTTCGTGATTGATAGATTGCTTTTAAACATCTCAATCAAGTTATTTTCACCGTCATGAATATAATTTCGTATATTTTCACTAATTGCAGGCAAGATGATTTTATCGAAAATAGATTTATTGTCATTTGCTCCAATAAAATAATCTCCTACTCCTCCTTCAGATTTATTAATGCTTTTTAGATTAATCCACTCACTTCTATAAATCCCTCGGTCTTCTAAATAGCTATAGTAAGGGCCATCTTTTTTTCTAGCACTAGACTGACTATATTTCGTAAATATACGCTTATTGTCATCTATAAACTTCTCTAAAGTTTCAAGCTCTACTGCTTTTTTGTTCTCCAAGTCGTATAATGGTAGATTTTCTACTGTAAAATATCCATCATTTTCATGCTCATATGTATATAAAAAATAATTTAGTCCTGCACTTTCTTCTTCATCTGAACCTGTGTTTTTTATTGAAGATTTAAATGCTATCCCATTAATAAGTCTTTTTTCTGGTACCGTGTCTAATACCCATTCTAAAACTACATGAAATGTGAAAGAATGTAAGTTTTTTCTTTGGTCATAAAACATACCAATAATCTTATTCCCATTGCTTTTTCCCCACTTAGTTTCAGGTAGTAACAGCTGAAAAATAAGCTGCATCATTACTCCCTTTCCTCCACCATTAAATAATGTAAATAAGGTATGATCTACTTTACCATCTTTAGTCAAGTCAAAAATCGAATTTTCATGTTCTTTTCTAAGTCCATCGTATTTACATCCAGTAAGCCTAATTTTAGATAGTTTTGGCATCTTCATCCTCCTTTTTATATTTAATCAGCTCTTGAATTTCCTCGTATCTATCTCCCCCATGATAAAGATTTTCAAGCCGTTCATATAATTCATATTTAGGAATAATTCTATTTTCCTCTTCTAAAGCTATAATTAAATTTTCTTGCACTAAAGGTTTAAGAGCTTCATGAATAAACCCTAGCCTAGTCTGCGATGAAAGGCTAAACCCAGCTTTATCTTTCAATTCTTTGGAATGCGACATTTCAACTGTCCATAGATAATGTATTTCATCTATTGCAATTGCAAATTCTTTAGAAAAGCTATCTTCTTTTTCACTTCTTTTTTTCCACGAGTCCAAGGTGTTTGTTATTAATTCTTCTAGCTTATAATAGGATATACCAGAATCTTCATATTTAAAAAAAATATCATTATCTCTATCTATTTCAGATAGAAAAACACAGATTATTATATTAGCTAGATAGAAATGTTTTTTCCTATAGAGTTTATTATATTTTTCTTTCATTTGTGTATATGTAGTTGCAAAAATAGAGCCTTCTCCTCTTGAAACCAGATGAAGATTTTGCCTAGTACTAAGAACAGTTAACCCGCCCTCTTCTGCCATATTTTTTACAATTTCGCTTATAGCATTGTTTTCATAATATTCATTTGCAAGTACATCACTTGAAGGCACAATCTTCTTATCTAATAAATAAAAAAATAATTCACTTGCTTTTTTTATATCTTCACTGGTATAGCTCATATCTTCACTCCTCTAAATAAATGGTATATGGAGAGATGAATAGTTCTTTCCATGAAAAAGGTTCATTTGTATCTTCTATTTTGGATAAAATTTTCTTTCCATCTAATGTTATAAATATAGGATTTTTCTCACATAGCTTTTTATACAGCTTTAATCTTTCATCATCACCATTGTGATTCACATCTAATTTAAGGCTAGAAATCACAAACATCATAAATAAATCTATATTTTCATTTTGACTGAGCCATTTTGCTTTAACCTCTTCATTTTTTTCATTTAATTCGAGTATAGAAAATTTCCCTTTTTCAACTAGTGACATGAATACTTCTTCATAAAGCTCTACTAATAAATCCCAGTCTATTTCTCTAAATTTCCAATCTTCCTCAATAAAATCATCTATCTTGGGTTTTAGAGTTTTCTTATGTTTTATATTTTGCTCAGCCCATGCCCAATCAAGAGGATAAATGAAATCTTTTTTTGGTGAAAATAAAGGTGCTATTATTTTTTCAATGTCATCTATATTATTTAAACCATTTTTTACAATATTATTTTGCCAGATATCCTTTTTAAAGCTAAAGCTAGAAATATTCCAAAAACTTTCTGGATATTTCACTCTTATTTCTAGCTCAAGTGCTAAATTTTCCATAACATGCTTTGCTAAACTATCATGTAATAACCTTGCTCGCTCTAATTTTTCAAACATTCTTTCTGCTTCTATCTTTTTTTCATCTGGTAGACTGTTGTATCTATTTTTCCAAGAAAACATATTTGCAAAAACTTTTTGTTCCTCTTCGAATTGTTCTTTAATTTCATCCTCTGACTTTTTTCCTCTTATATTTCTATCAAAAAATATATTTTGCGGTTCTCTTATGATCACTGTTTTATATTCTTTTTCTCTGTTTATAAGAGTCTTTACTCTAGCTATTAGGTTGTCTATGCTATTTTTTGCCTTAGAAAAATTTCCTGTTTTTATCAATTGAAGTGTGTAGAACTGCTCTAAATCAAATCCAAATTCCTCTAAAATTTCTCTAGTAATAAAAACCATTTCTTGGCTTTCCTCAGTTAACATGTAAACTGTAGAGCCGCCTTGTTCCCACCTGCTATGTTCTCTATCAACTTTAAAATATCTAAATATATAGTCCTGCTTATTCCCTTTTGATTCATCATAAATCCTAGATTTAAATCCTTCCTGTTTTGTAGGGTCTCTATACCAAAGAGTTCCGTCTACTATTCTTTCAACTATTTCTTGCGTGTAGTTCAGCTTCATAGTGGCTAGAATTTTTTCAGTGATAAAAATCATATCATTTCTGGTTCTATTACTATCCTCACTGAGTTCTTTTAGAAAAATATTTTGAATTAGCAAAAAGCTAATTTCATATGCGTACTCATTTAGTTCTCCTATATCCATACCTGAACCAAGCATACGAATAATTTGAAGTTTTTTCATTCTGTTAAAAAATCCTTTTTCGATAATCATGCTCTCACCTTCATCAAATATTCATAGTCTATTAGTTCTTGTGGCACTCTAAAATCATTGCTCCAAATCTCAGTTATTTTTTCTAATTTAGAACTTTCTAAATATGGCTTCATATCTTGTAAAAAAGCCTCTAAATAAATTTCGTTTTTATTTTGACCTTCAGCTGGATAGTTCCTAGTGCAGAGATTTAGTAAATTTTTATAGGCCTCATATTGCAAGCTCATATTCAAATCTTTGTATTTATCTTTTAGTCTGTAATATATACCTAATCCCTCAGCATCTATATCTCCAAAATACAGTATCTCCACTTCCAAAGAGTCTGTTATTTCGTCGATAAACGATAGGCTATCTTCTATCTTCTTACCTTCTCCATATATAATCGCATCTGGTACAAACCCAAAAATATCTCCCATAACTTGCGCAGCTCTTTTATATGTAAAGAAGGTAGAATGATTTTCTAATATTATTACTTTTTTAATATGTTCTACTCCTTTATTCCAATATATAAACATTTCACCATATTTTTTCATTTTTAAATCTTCTCTAGTTATTTTTAATCGGTTTAATATTCCATACTTGCCTTTAGTAATATCCTTTTTATTTTTAAGATATTTTTCATCATAAAAAAGCTCTAATGAGCGTTCTTCTATACTTGCCCATTCTCTTTTATCTCTTGATACTAAAAATTTATAAATATTTTCTATATACTCCCATTCTACATCAGTTTGATAAGATGGATTTTTGATGTAATAGCTAAAATCTAGATAGTTAGATAATTTAAGGATTTTTGACTTATCCCAATTAGAATTATTTACCTGTGATAATATCTGCCACTTAGTTTTTAATGGCGGATTATATCCATTGTACATAGACGAAGCTATCTCTTTTATAATATTATTTTCTTTTAAAAGCACCATTTGACTATAAAATGCTTTATAACCTCCGTGCTTTAAATATGTTTGATTATCTTTATAATTTGCCATTATATATTTTTCTAGAGATTGCAAATCAAATCTTTTTTTATTTTTATTTCTATATTCTAATAAAAACTTATTGATTATTTTCTCCATGATATCTCCTTAATCTTCGTCATAACTTAATATAATTCTATCATAAGTTATAAGGAATTAAATTGAATTTATAAACTAGCAAAGATAACTAAAACTACTTTTCTATTAGAATAAACATAATTAAAATTCCTTGTCGCTATATATAATTTAGTATAAATAATAAAGAATCCTAGATTATTTTATCCATTTACATTTCTGTAAAGGTTAAACCATCTAGGATTTATAATTTTAGATTATATTTTCAAAAATACTACTTTTTAAATTAGAATCATAATGAGACCACATGCTGATTATTTTAATTGTTTTTATATCCTCTAAAATCTGGTACACAAGTCTATGCTGTATATTAATTCTTCTTGAGTATGCTCCCTCAAGGTCACCAACTAATTTTTCATCTGGCGGTGGAGATTGATAAGGATTAAGTCTTAATATATCAATTAATGACTTAGTTTTTTTGTCAAGATTGGTTGATTTTAACTTTGGAATGTCCTTTAATGCTCTTTTGTCATAAACAATTTTATACATTACCAATCGACCTCGTCTTCTGCTACACATTCATCTACAGAGGTATTTATACTGCTCATGATTTTTTCTCTCATATTTGGAATTGAACAAAGATACAAAGTCTCCATCAAACCATTATAGTCTTCTTCACTTATTATAACTGCATTTCCATCTTTTGTACTTATATTTACTGGTTCATTATATTTTATGGTCTGTTCTAGGATATTGAATAAATTTTTTCTAAAATTAGTGACATTCGTATTAATCACATCAACACCTCCTTTTCTTATGTACATAATAGCGTACATTTAAAAACAGGTCAATTATTAACTTAAAAATGTCCATATTGTTCCTATATCGGAACAATGTAAACCTTCTTGTACTATTCGCAATAAAAAACAGGCTAGCATAAACTCAGTTTAAGCTAAACCTGTTTTTTTATTTCAATATTGTTTTATTTGTATTCTAAAAAAACTGTTCCTTTTGAAGCTAGGTCTTGAAGCTCTAGGCTTACTATTTTTCTAAAATCCAAACTTCTTTTTTCATCTGTAAAGCTTGCTCTTATTTTAGCTAAAGCTTTACCCTCAGCTTTAAATTTTATTATATCTTCATCAGTCAAATCATCATAAGTTCTTTTTAGGATTATAAGTCCTGACACAATGTAGAATAGTTTTATTCCTCTATCTATTTGTTCTCCTACTACTACAGCTTTTTTCATAGTTCTATAATTAGACTTTAGATTATTATTATATAGATATTCTAAGCCACTTATTATATCCCTAAATTCTTTTGCTGTTTCAAAACGATGATTTTTACTTGCCTCTATCATTTTTTTCCTAACTACAGATATAAAATTAGCATTAGCTTTTTCATTTCCTAAAATTTCAATTAAAGATGCTCTATTTTCTAGAAATTCCTTATCATTCATTTTTATAGGAAATACATTGTAATCAAATATATATCTACCACTATCCTTTGTTATAGGATAAATGTTTTCAAGCTGTTTTAATAGTTGATTTACAAATGAGCGCCCTCTATATGCTCCATAGCTGTCAAAGGGCTGTTTTTCAGAGTATATTAGCAATGGCTTTTTTCTACTGTCAGTTCCTACATTTAAGTAGAAATAGTTCTGGTGATTTTTAAACTGAACGTTATATATCGGCTTTAGCTTTTTTATCAAAGCACATTCAAGTATCTGAGCTTCCATATGAGTATCAGTAATTATCCAGTCTACATCTTTTAGATTATGCACCATTCTAATTATTTTCTCTGGCTTTTCACCTTTAGTAAAATAGCTTCTTACTCTAGCTTTTAGGTTTTTACTTTTTCCAATATATACTACCCCATCATTTTTGTCCTTCATCAAGTATACGCCTGGACTTTGGGGTAGATTTTTCAGCTTATTACTCAGCAAGTTCCAGCGCTATCTTCATCATATTGGTAAATGCATTTTGTCTTTCCTCAGATGTTGTAGCTTCATGAGTTGCTAGGTTATCAGACACTGTAAGAAGGCAAGCTGCATTTTTTCCAAGTACCTTTGCATTATGGAAAAGTGCAAAAGCTTCCATCTCTACAGCCACGCATCCATGCTTTGAGTATATTTCCTTATACTCATCAGAAGTTTCTCTATAGAAAACATCAGATGAATGTATTCTTTCTACGTGCATAGGAATTCCAAGCTCGTCAGCATAGGTTTTTAGCTTATCGTTAAGCTCCTTGCTTCCTTCTATTGCATCCTTAGTATATCCGCCTTGAACCTTTGCATAGCTTGACTCACTCCATGCATCCTTTGCTAGGATTACATCATATAGGTTTACATCTGCTGTATATCCTCCGCAAGAGCCTATTCTGATTATATTTTCAACCTCATAAAATTTATATAGCTCATACGAATAGATTCCGATGCTAGGCATACCCATTCCACTTGCCATTACTGATATTCTTCTTCCTTTGTAGGTTCCAGTATATCCTAGAACATTTCTTACTCCATTGAACTGAACTACATCTTCTAAAAATGTATCTGCAATAAATTTCGCTCTTAAAGGGTCTCCTGGCATAAGAACGGTTTTCGCTATTTCCTCTTTGCTTTTAGCTTCAATATGTGGTGTTGGTATCATTTTTTGTTTCCTCCTAATAAATTTCTAATTGCAAAATATATTATACCAAAAACAAATAAATTTATCTAAATTAATCTAACTATCTATAGAATTGCTAAATAGCATACTGATATATTTATTCGTCAATTTTTGGAATTCATCATCTTCAGTGATTTCACAACTTTGTTCTTTATTGTCATTTTCAAATTTGAGTTTTTGCATTTGCATATGAATTTGCTCCATTTTATAATCCAGCTGAGAAATCTGATCTGCTGCATCTTTTAAATCGTTTTTTAAGTTCTCTGGTATTTCTTTATCGTATTTATAGTATATTTTATGCTCTAAACTCGCCCAAAATTCCATAGCTATAGTTCGAATTTGTACTTCTACAAAGGCTTCCTCAACTCTATCTGACATAAAAACAGGTATTTTTAGTATCATATGAAGACTCTGGTAGCCGTTTGGCTTTGGATTTTTTATATAGTCCTTGTATTCTACTACCTCTATATCTCTTTGGTTTACTAGCATTTTTGATACACTGTAAATATCTGATGTAAATGAGCAGATGATTCTAATTCCAGCTATATCTAGCACATTTTTTCGAATTGAATCTATAGTGAATTCATATCCTCTTCTATGCACCTTGTTGATGATGCTTTGAGGAGTTTTTAGCCTAGATTTTACATGCTCTATTGGGTTGTATGAATGAACATATTGAAATTCCTGCTGGAGTATACTGATTTTAGTATTTATTTCCTCCATTCCAAACTTATAATACATCATATATTTAGTTAGAGTTTTTTGGAGATTTTCTATTTCTTCTAGTTGTTTATAGTTATTGCATTCAACCATAAATTCCT
The DNA here is from genome assembly GCF_900168025.1 of Acetoanaerobium noterae. Classification (NCBI taxonomy): domain Bacteria; kingdom Bacillati; phylum Bacillota; class Clostridia; order Peptostreptococcales; family Filifactoraceae; genus Acetoanaerobium; species Acetoanaerobium noterae. The sequence continues at coordinate 243,919 of NZ_FUYN01000003.1, forward strand.
CCCAAACTTCATTTTTTATGCAACCGTTTTCCTTTAACTATTATACCCAATGCTAGTCATAAAAATCTAATAATTCATATCAAAGCTAAGAAAAATACTTGCCATTATTTAGTTTTAATAGTCGGTATTTGTAAATGGTCTTTGGCTTAAATGAAATAATTTATCTACTTTTTCTGTGAGGCTTTTATCACTTATACTTACTATTCCAAGCCTTACCATAGGAGCAAAATCAGCACTTCCCATAAATAAAGAAGATAAGTCTGACAGCTTAATTTTTATTTCTAAATCTGAATCAATATTTTCACTTTCAAAGCTCCAAGAGCTGTATGAATTCGATTCATCTGTACTAAATAATATAGCAAAGCTATGATTTTCACCTTTGAATTCATCATAAACTGTAAAGCCTATTTTTATATTATCTGCTGGAAATTTTCTATAGCTAGTTTTATCTACAAAGCTTTTTACATTAGGTATTTTGTACATATTTCCTATAGCTGATATATTTGTTTGGATGAAGCCGTAGTTAATATAATTGCCTGAGGTATCCTCTGGTGAGTCAAGTAAATGATAGAAATCAGCTTCCCCAGTTCTTATGACTATATTTTGAGCCAAATCCGCCTGCATGCGAAGTCCAGCTAATAGCTTCTTAAGAACCTCTCCATCACTATATACCAGCTCTGATACTATCATTGAATTTAATGTATAGTTCACTTCACTATCTCTTGTAAAGCAAAATGCAACATAGCCTTTTAATTCCTCTGCTTCAAAATAACCTATTCTTCTAGTTTCATCGTCTTCATTTATTTCTCTAATTTCCTCTTCAAATTTACATACTGCACCATGATAACTACTTACAAAGCTCGAATAACAAGAAATCACTTTATGAATTTCATCTTTTTTTATCAGTCTTAGATTAGATATATCCTTGCAAGACGGAAGCTGCAAAGTAGGTATTCTATATTCGTCTAACTTTGTTCCATAGCCATATCCCATTTTTCTATAATATTCTATTCTAAATGGAAGGAGCATTGAGCAAAGTCCACCAGAACTTACGGTATAATCTTCAAAGAATTTCACCATATCTCTAGCTACACCTTTTTTCTTATGAAGAGGATGAACTGCTAAAGACATAAGCCCAGTAGCCTTGTTCATTTGACCAAATAGATTAATATCAAAATCTATTAATTTCATAATCGATATAAGCTCATCATCTTCAAATAATCCATAAAAATTCACATGGTCATATTCTAGTAGTGACTGCATATTGCGATTATAATATTTATCGTAACACTCCTTTGAAATATCCTTGCCTGCTGGATATGCATTAAGGTAAATATCCACATAGGTATCCATATCATCTGGCATTAATCTTCTTATAACTCTTTTGCTTTCTTTACTCATAAAGACTCCTCCCTTTTACTATAGTATTTCTTTAACTCTGCCCACTATTCCACTTTCTAGCATTACCTTAATACCATGAGGATGATTAGCTGAATTGGTGAGGATTCTTTTTACTACCCCTTCAGTTAATTTTCCTGTTCTTTGGTCTTGCTTTTGTACTACCATAACTTTTGATCCAATTTGTATATTAGTTCTTTGTGTTCCATTCATATTTAAAATTCCTCATCTCACAAAATTAGCATTATGATATCATTTTTGTTGTTTGGTAAAAATATTATAATGCTGTGTATATCTATTTTACTATAGTTTACCTTTCTCATCACTAAATACTTATTGACAGTTATTAATCTTATGATTATAATTATGGATAAATGCAGTCTGTAATATCTTTCTTGGAGGAAAATCATGAAATATACAAAAGCAACAAATTATGCTTTGCATATTATGACCTATTTTGTTTCGCAGGATGGGAAGGAAAACTTTAGCCTTTCTCCACTAGCAAGCCATATGAATATTTCACCTACCTATCTTTCTAAAATATTAACCCAGCTTGTTAAAGCAAATCTTATTCAATCTTCACCGGGAGTCAATGGGGGGTATAGTCTAAGAAAACCTAAATCTGAGATTAGTTTTTATGACGTAATTCAAGCTATTGAAGGTAGTAACGCATTATTTACCTGCGAATTAAATGAAGACAACTTATGCAAAATTGAGCTTGCTATGCAAGAAGCAGAAGAAAAAATGGTGACATATCTTAAGGAAAAGCTTATTTTAGATGTTGCTAATGTTTAAAATACTAAAGCAGTGAAGCATGCTGCTTAATTTTTTAAGACAATTGCAGACATTTACACTCTGTATTATATATTATTAGGAGGTTTATATGAATAAGATAAAAAAATCGCACGATGAAGATCAAAAGTTTTTAAATAAAATTGCATTTTTAGAGAGTAAGCAAAGAGAAAGACTCCTTCCTCCTGAAGTGCTAATAGATGAAATGCCTATAAAAGAGAGTCATACTCTACTGGATATTGGTGCTGGTTCTGGTTTTTTTACTATTCCTATGGCAAAAAAGACTAAAGAAACAGTTTATGCTCTTGATTTTGACAGCCGTATGCTAAATGTCATATCGGAAAAAGCTATCAAAGAAGATTTGCAAAATATCAAGCTCATTGAGTCTACTATTGAAGCATTATCTTTAGAAGACGAAAGCATTGATTTTGTCATGGCATCACTTATACTACACGAAGTAGAGTCATTATCAAAAGTACTTTCAAAGCTTTATGAGGTAACTAAAATAGGAGGCCATCTACTATGCCTCGAGTACGAAAAGGACGAGAAAATAATAGAAGGACCTCCTATGGATATACGAATATCATCAACTGACCTTGAACAATCACTGCTTAATTCTGGATTTAAATCTACAAAAATCACTAGAATCAATGATTCAATATATACTATCTTAGCCAAGAAATAATTCTCTATTAAGCTTTCTTCCTCACTGGAATCCAAATTTGACTTTTATATTTTGGATTTCCAGTGTCGGGATTTTCATTCCATAAAATTTCTGGTCCTACCACGGTCTCGTAGCCTGAAGACGGAAACCATTCTGAATATATTCTTCCCCAAACATCCTGCAAAGTCTCTGGAAACGGTCCAATTGCTTCAAATACTGCCCAAGTTCCTGAATTTACATTTAATACATCAAAGGAAGCAGTGTCATCGCTATTACTAGCTACTCCAATATAATGATCGAGCTCACCTTTTCCTTCCATTCTTTCTTCGGAAAAATTTGTGGATGCACTTATTATTCCTAGTGGTTCGACATTTGAAATTGATTTAAGCTGCTTTATAATTTCTGGTGTTAAAAGGCTCGTCATATCTGCAATTTCAGGATTTATACCTTTAAATACCATTGACACTCTTTTTTTAAATCCCACTATTTTAAATGATTGTTTCTCTACGATTTTGTAATTCATTTCATTTCCTCCTTTAATTGATAGCTGGAAGGTCATCTTCGGATACGCTTTTATTTGAGCATCTTCTTTTCTAGCTTCTGAAGGCAATATTCCGTGTAGATTTTGAAAAGCTCTACTAAATGAATCCGCCGAAATGTATCCATATTTTACGGCTATATCGATAATTCTTAAATTCTTGTTCTTTAATTCAATCGCTGCTAAAGTTAGCCTTCTTCTTCGAATATACTCTGCTAAACTTATCCCTGCTAAAAATGAAAACATTCTCTTAAAATGATATTCTGAGCAAAATGCTATTTTAGAAATTTGACTATAATCGAGCTCATCAGTTAAATTTTCTTCAATATACTCTAGAGCTTTATTCATGCTCGTCAAGGTATCCATAAAACGACCTCCTTTCTATATCAATATTATCAAAAGCAAGAAAATCAAATCCGACAATATATGCACATTTATGTCGCATACATCCTAGAGCTAATTATTATTTCAAGGTTTCTTTTATGACTCTTAGCATATTTTGGTGTGTCAATTTTTCTAGCTGTGTTTCACTCCATCCATTGTTTTTTAATGCATCAAATAATTTTGGCATTTCGTGAGAACCACTTATTTCTAAGTTGCCTTGTATTCCATCAAAATCTGAGCCTAGGGCAATTACATCTTCTCCACCTATATTTTTAATATAGTTTAGATGATTTATCATAAGCTCTATTTTACAATGTGTATTTGTAATATCTTTAGCTAAAAACTCTGGTGCAAAGTTTAGACCTATAGCTCCACCTTTTTCTGCTATTATTTTAATCATTTCATCTGTAAGGTTTCTATTATGTGGTGATAGTGCTCTTGAATTTGAATGAGATGCTACAAATGGCTTCTTTGCTATGCTTGCTACATCATAAAACCCTCCATCTGAAAGATGTGAAACATCTACAAGCATACCTATTTCATTCATGTATTCTACAGCTTCAAATCCATAGTTTTTCAGTCCTTTTTGCATTATAGTTTTGTCATCAGAGTTAGGATATCCTATGCTGTTTTCAAAATTCCAAGTAAGTGTAATAAGGCGTATTCCTAAATCATGGTAGTGTTTAATTTTTTCTATGCTAGTAGCTGAACGTCCATCTTCTATGGTGAGTAAAGCTGAGATTTTATCATTTGAGCTATTATTCATCAAATCATTATAGTTATATGCCATCTCCATATAGTTTGTATTTTTGACTGCTTCTTTTAGCATATTAACAGACCTAAGAATATACTCATCATCAGGAATGTACTTTTTACCTTCTTCTTTAAACATTTCTTCATTCATAAGAAAAATTGCATAAAATTGTGCCATAGCATCAGATTGTCTTAATCTGTCAAAATCCACACTTGCTTTTGGATTGTTAATAAGTAATTCAGAGCTGCCATCATCTGGAACAGTAAGTATTGTATCGCAGTGCATATCAATATATTTCATTTCTATCATCCCTTCTTTTTATTGTGAATACAACAAGTAATATTTATTTCCAATATACGAGGTCTTATTAAAAATTTGAATAAATTTATTATACACAACTTTGCTTACTATAAAATGAATTAAATTTATTAATTAAAGTTACTAATTTGATAATGTAATATTATCATTCTCCCTATTATAATATTACATAAAAAAGTTATTAAGCAGGATATTTTCATATAATATTTTTTATATGTTTTAAATTATTATTGTTATGTTTATGATTATTGGTTACAATAATATAAATATTGAATTATTCGAAAATTTATAAAAAGGAGAATCCTATGCTAGATCAAAGACTGGTACACGATGTGCTAACAGCAGCACTGTCTTTTGGTGGTGATTTTGCTGAGATTTTTGTAGAAGACAGAATCGATAATACTATAGGAATGATAGAAGGTAAAATAGAACGCTCCCTCACTGGAAGAACTGGTGGTGTGGGTATAAGGATTTTTAATGGATTTAACAGCGTATATACCTATTCTCATAAAAAAGACAGAGATACTCTTATTAAATTGGCACAAAATGCTTCTAAGTCTTTAAAAGGTGTAGCTCAAAACTTAAATATTGATTTTGTTATTGAAAGCCCTAGCGTTATTCATCCTGTTATGATATCACCTCAGGATGTAGAAAAATCAGTAAAAATCGAGCTTATGAGAAAGGCTCATGAATCAGCTTCTTCATACTCAAATTTAATTCATCAAGTGAGAGTTAATTATCTTGATTATACTCAAAATGTCCTAATCGCAAATTCAAATGGCAAATTTGTGCAAGATAGCAGAACTAGAACTAGATTTATCGTGAATTCAGTTGCCAAGCGTGATGAAAAAATGGAGCATGGAATGATTGGAAAAGGCTCTGGAAAAGGTTTCGAGCTTTATGATGAAATATCTGTAGAAGATATCGCAAATGAAGCATCTAGAGTTGCTATAACTATGCTAGATGCAAAATCATCTCCAAGTGGAAAGTTTCCTGTAGTGCTTGATAATAAATTTGGTGGAGTAATATTTCACGAAGCTTGTGGGCATGGACTAGAGGCAACTTCTGTTGCAAAGGGAAATTCAGTGTATGCTGGAAAGCTTGGAGAGCAAATAGCTTCTACTGTAGTGTCTGCAGTTGATGATGGCACTGTCCAAAATGAATGGGGTTCACTTAGCTTTGATGATGAAGGCAATAAAACTACTAGAAATCTATTAATAGAAAATGGAATCTTAAAAAATTATATGGTAGATGAGCTAAATGCTAGGCGTATGAATATGCCAGCTACTGGTTCATGTCGTAGAGAATCGTATAAATTTGCTCCTACCTCTAGAATGACTAATACTTACATTCTAAATGGAAATAGTAAGTTTGAAGATATGATTTCTTCTATTGATTATGGCGTATATGCAAAGTATCTAGGTGGTGGCTCTGTAAATACTGCGACTGGAGAATTTAATTTTGCAGTCCAAGAGGCTTACCTAGTGAAAAACGGAAAAATAGAGGAACCTATCAAAGGAGCAACGCTGATAGGAACTGGTCTGGATGTTCTTAAAAAGATAGAAATGGTTAGTGATAATTTTGATTCAGGAGAAGGCATGTGTGGATCTGTCAGTGGTTCTATCCCAGCTGGACTAGGTCAGCCTGCACTTAAGGTTTCTGAAATTACAGTTGGAGGAAAGGAGTAGGCTATATGCTAAATACATGGACAGATAAATTGTTTGAAGCAGGTAAAAATAAAGGCTTTGAAAATCAAGAAATCTATTATGAAACAGCAGAAAGCTTAAACCTTTCTGTATACCAAGGTGAAGTTGATAAATTCAAACTTTCTGAGCAAGGTGGTCTATCCTATAGAGGAATAATCAATGGTAAAATGGGATATTCTTTTACTGAAGCTTTCGATGATGATGCAATTGCTATGCTTGTAAATGCAGCTTATGAAAATGCTTTTGCAATTGAGTCTACTGACCCTGTATGCTTACACGATGGAAGTGGAGACTATAAATTTATGGAATTTCCCTCTGTAGATAAGGATGTATCTATAGAGGGAAAAATTCAATTTATGATTGATTTAGAAAAAACAATCTTAGAGACAGATTCTAGAATTGTAAGATTGTCAAACAACAGCTATGTTGAAACCACCTACACAAAGTGGATAAAAAATACTAAAGGTCTAGATGTAAAGGAAACAAAATCACATATATATGCTTATGGGATTGTAGTTGCTAAGGAGAAGGAAGATACGAGAACTGGTATAGGTTTTGATATGGCTGATTCTTTTAAAGAGCTTTCTTTAGATAAAATAGCAAAAACTGCAACTGATGAAGCCCTTAGTATGCTTGGAGCTGAGCCTATATCCTCTATTAAGTGTCCTGTGGTATTTGAAAATAAAGCTTTTGCAAGCTTCTTATCTCAGTTTACTAATCATTTTAGTGCTGAGCAGGTTCAAAAAAAGTTATCGGCATTAATAGGAAAGCTAGATGCTTCTATTGCCTCTAGCCATGTAACAATAACGGACAACCCTCATAAGAAGTCCGGACTTCGCTCTACTGCTTTCGATGATGAAGGTGTAGCAACCTTTGTTAAGCCAATAGTTGAGAAAGGTATATTAAAAACCTATTTGCACAATCTCAAAACTGCTGAAATTGACAAGGTTAAATCAACTGGAAATGCATCAAAATCATCTTATAAAAGCTCAGTTGAAATCGCTCCTAGCAATCTTTGCTTCGAGCCAGGGGATATAGAGTTAAAGAATTTGATGTCTTCTATAGATAAAGGAGTATTTATTACAGAGCTTCAGGGCTTACATGCAGGTATAAATGCTATTTCTGGAGATTTTTCTCTTCAATGTCATGGTTACTGTATTGATAAGGGAGAGCTTTCAAACCCAGTAAGCCAAATTACTGTATCGGGTAATTTTTTCGAATTACTAAAGGACATAGACGCAGTAGCAAACGACTTTTTCCTGTCTCCACTTACTGAAGACACAGGCTCCGCAAGTGTAAGAGTAAAAGAGCTGAGTATATCTGGAAAGTAGCAGCTAAAACCTCAATAAAATCCTATACTTTAATACTTTTATATTAAAAAAGCATATCAACTTCTTTGTATAGTTAGAAGTTAATATGCTTTTTGTTGTTGATAGAAATTATATTTATTTATAAATTACTATTAATTTATTAATGCTTAATTTCTATTTCATTAATATTGTATGCCAGTTTTTAAGAATGTACCATCCTTTAAATCTTGAAAAGCTTTGTTAAGTTCATCTTTTGTGTTCATTACTATTGGTCCGCCCCAAGCAATCGATTCATCTAGTCTAATTGAGCTTACAAATAAAACCTGGGCTTTTGTATCAGTTGATTTTATTTCAACTGAATTCCCTTGGCTTAGCTTTACAGCTGTTTTTTCTTTTATTAATTCTCCAGAAATATAGGCATCTCCAAGTAAAGTAAAAAGCATTATTGAGCGATTACTATCCGTATCTAGCACTATGCTTGAATTTGGATTTAGATGGATATCATAATAATCTAGTGGCAAATATTTACTCTTATATCCTGTGGTTCCATTATACTCTCCTGCCAAGAGTCTAAGTTTTCCATTATCTAGAGTTATCTCTTGAATCTCAGAATTTTTAATGCTTTTATATGCTGGAGGAACCATTTTGTCTTTTGCAGGAAGATTGAGCCATAGCTGAACTCCTAGCATTCTCTCTGATGCTGGCAATTTTTCTTCATGCATTATTCCAGAGCCAGCAGTCATCCACTGAACTTCTCCATCCTTTATTGTATCTTCGTTTCCAAGGCTGTCTTTATGTGTCATTTGACCTTTATATACATAACTTATAGTTTCTATTCCTCTGTGCGGATGTAGTGGAAATCCTGCTATGTAATCTTCTGGATTTATGCTGTCAAATGAATCTAGCATTAATATAGGATCATATTCATCCGTGGTCTGGTTTCCAAGCACTCTTACTAAACTTACACCTGCTCCATCTTTAGTTCTAAATCCTGTTACTTGATTTTTTATTTTCCTTTCCATAATAGCAACCTCCATTTTTAAAAAAATATACTATCTTAAGTTTTTAGCTATTTCTATTATTCTTGCTTCTTCATCATTTTGAGGAACAGGTGTAGGAATGCCATGAGGTTTTTTCTTGCCATTTTCATCTACACACACAAAGGTAATATACCCGTCTACAGATATTTCTGTTCCATCTATTTCAGTCACTTTTCCATATACAGTCATACTAGTATTTCCAGTTAGTACCACCTGAGTTGTAAGCTGAATGATTTGTCCTTTTCTAGCTGGTTTTCCAAATTTCATTCCATGAAGCTTTACACAGACTATTTCCTCTGGATTTCCATGGTGATTTGCCGCTGCGATAAAGCACCCTTCTACAAACCATTCACTCATTCTTCCTGCAAATAATGTTCCATGATGATTCAAGTCCTCTGATTTAACTAATCTTGTAGTATAGTAATTTTTCATAGGTCACCTCAATTTTATTGTTATTAGACAAATTATATTTATATTAGCTATTTTTTTACTGCTCTTGTAGCATAAAATGTAGGTACATTAAAATCATGAAGTCTTCCTTGTCCATTTATATCTTCAAATATATCAGTTAGAATAAACCCTGCTTGTAGCTGTCCACCTATCTGTTCTTCTATAGTATGTGAAAATTGGATACCCCAATCATTTTTTAATGATTTTTCATATAGCTCCTTATCCTTAAGTGGATTAAATGGCAATTTATTCATTAATTTTTCTTCTTCATCATCAAAAATGAAATTAATCCCATTATCTAATCCTGCTAAAAGAATTCCTCCTTTTTTTAGAATTCTATAGCATTCCTTCCAAACATGAACCACATCTTCAATGTAACAATTTGAAACTGGATGAAATATTAGGTCAAAGGCTTCATCTTCAAATGGCAATGGCTTAGTCATGTCAGCTTTAACTAGATTAATTTCGTAGCTTTCTCTTTTCGCAACTTCTTTTTCGCTTTGTAGCTGCTTTTCGGAATAATCTAGCACTGTACACTCTGCCCCTAGTGCAGAGAATATTGGCATCTGCTGTCCTCCTCCAGAAGCAAGTCCAAGCACCTTAGCTCCTTTCATATCACAAAACCATTCCTTTGGTACTGGCTTTGTAGGAGTTAAAACAACTGACCAGTCGTTATTCTTTGCTTTTTCAAAAGTCTCATGGTCTATGGGCTGCCCCCATTCCCATCCTTCATTTGCCCACTTATCAATAAATTCTGAATTAAGCTTAGTGTAATTATTATCCATACCTGCTCTCCTACTCTATTTCAAAATTTTTCTTATTTTAATAATATCATAAATTAGAATTTGCCAATCAAAATAGATTATTTCTTTCTAAATAAAAATTTTGTTCTTCATAAAATCTTCACATCCCTATGATAAATTGATAGCATCAAAAAATATTATTGTTTAATCCAAATGCTAGGGGGAGTAAAATGAATCAAAAATTAATACGTAAGGTGCTTCAAATAGAAGGTATGACCTGCTCTAACTGTGAGGTCATAATAGAAAATGCACTAAGCAAAGTAGATGGAATTATTGAAATTAAAGCCAAATACAAGAGCTCTACTATCTATATTACATATGACGATAATTTAATTTCGCTAAACCAGATTATCGACCATATTGAAAATATAGGCTATGAAGTAATTACTTCTCAAGAAAATCAAATTGCTTCACCTAGTAAACCAAAAAAATCAAAGGAAGAGCTTTCCACTAGCGATTTTTTAGGAATTGGGATAATAATTTTTTCCATATATATTATCATCAGCAACACAATTGGTTTTAATTTCATACCAGAAGTAAATCCAAACATGGGATACGGTGTGCTTTTCATTGTAGGACTTATCACTTCTCTTCACTGTCTTACTATGTGTGGAGGAATCAATTTATCTTCATGTATTTCCTACAATAAAGTCAATGACTCCTCAGACAAATTTTCAAAGTTTAAGCCAAGTTTTTTGTATAACAGTGGAAGAGTTGTCTCGTATACACTAATTGGTGGTATTGTTGGTGCTTTAGGTTCAGTTATAAGCTTTCCTGGGCCTGCAAAGGGTGTAGTTGCAATTATATCTGGTCTTTTGATGATTGTGATGGGGCTTAATATGTTAAATGTATTTCCTTGGCTTAGAAAATTTAATCCTAGGATGCCTAAATTCTTTGCAAGCAAAATCCATAACAGTGATAAAGAGTCTGGCCCGTTTTATATAGGACTTCTAAACGGATTAATGCCTTGTGGTCCACTCCAAGCGATGCAACTTTACGCTCTTGGTACTGGAAGCTTTCTAACTGGTGCTCTATCCATGTTTTTCTTCAGCCTAGGCACAGTTCCACTTATGTTTGGTCTAGGAGCAGTAAGCTCTCTTCTTAGCAGAAAATTTACACACAAAATGATGAAAATAAGTGCTGCACTAGTTATAGTGCTCGGCTTTATCATGGCTGATAGAGGTTTAGCGTTATCAGGAATATCCTCATCATCAGAAGCTTTTAATCCAGTTACAGTAACTCAAACCACAGAAAAAGCTGTAATTGACGGAAATATCCAAAGAGTCACAACTAGTTTGGCTTCAGGCAGATATGAACCTATTACTGTTCAGAAAGGCGTTCCTGTGATATGGACTATAACTGCTGAAAGCAGTGATATAAATGGCTGTAATAATGCACTTATAATTCCTGAATTTAGTAAAGAGCTTCAGCTAAAGCCAGGCGAAAATGTAATTGAATTTACCCCAACAAAGTCGGGTACATTCGAGTACAGCTGCTGGATGGGTATGATTACAAGTAAGATTGTAGTAGTAGATAATATAGGTGATGCAAGCGAAGCTGAAATTAACAACGTTGAAACAATGGAAAATGAAGCCCCTCTTTCATGCCATTAAATAATTTTAAAGCTTTATAAATAATATTCACTTTCAAAATAAAATTAAATCCTAAGAGGTGACAATGATGACAAAAGAAACGATAAAAATAGGCGGGATGAGCTGCGCTGCTTGTGCCAGCCGTATTGAAAAAATGATTGGAAAACTGGAAGGTGTTTCAGTTGCCGCTGTAAATTTTGCTACAGAAAAACTATTAGTCGAATACGATAATCAAACTGTATCAATCACAAAAATTAAAGAAACAGTAGAAAGAATAGGCTACGAGGTTCTAAATACAGAAAAAAAAGCCGCAATAGACGAAGACAAGCTTCGCAAAGAAAAAGAAATAGCAACTCTTTGGAAAAAATTTATAGTTTCAGCAATCTTTGCACTGCCTTTACTTTATATCGCTATGGTTCCAATGATTTCATGGCTATCATTTCCTATACCTAGCTTTTTAAATCCAATGCAATATCCTCTAGTTTTTGCGCTTACACAAATTGGGCTTGTAATACCTATACTAATCGCAGGTAATAAATTTTACTCAGTCGGCTTCAAAGCTTTGCTAGATAGAAGTCCAAATATGGACTCCCTTATTGCTATAGGTACTTCGGCTGCAGTTGCTTATAGCTTATATTCAGCATACCAGATATCAATAGGTAACTTCATGGCAGTTGATGAACTATATTTTGAAACTGCTGGAGTTATCATTACTTTGATATTACTAGGTAAATCCCTAGAAGCAGTTTCAAAAGGTAAAACCTCAGAGGCTATCAAGAAGCTGATGGGCTTAGCTCCAAAAACTGCTCTTATTATTAAGGATGGAAAAGAAATTGAAATTCCTATAGAGGATGTAGAAATCGGAGATATAATCCTTGTAAAGCCCGGAGAAAAAATCCCTGTTGATGGAGAGGTCATAGAAGGTAATACAGCAATTGACGAATCCATGCTAACAGGAGAAAGTATGCCTGTTGATAAAAAAGCTGGAGACAAGGTTTATGCCGCAAGTATTAATACAAATGGAATGATTTATTTCAAAGCCACTAAAATCGGAAGTGATACGGCTTTAGCTCAGATTATCAAGCTAGTTGAGGATGCTCAAGGCTCAAAAGCCCCTATCGCAAAAATGGCTGATATAGTTTCTGGTTATTTTGTTCCTATAGTAGTAGTAATTGCTATCCTTGCTTTTGCTGGTTGGTTTATAAGTGGCCAGTCGCTAGTTTTTTCTCTTACTATATTTATCTCAATTTTAGTTATTGCTTGTCCTTGTGCGCTTGGGCTTGCTACTCCTACAGCTATAATGGTTGCCACTGGTAAAGGAGCAGAGAATGGAATCCTCATCAAAGGTGGAGAGGCTCTTGAAACTACCCACAAGATTAATACTATAATCTTTGATAAAACAGGAACCATAACTGAGGGAAAACCTGAAGTTACAGATATTATAAATATGAAAGAAATCAGTAAAGATTATCTCCTTCAAATTGCTGCCTCTGGAGAGAAAGGCTCTGAGCATCCTCTTGGTCAAGCTATAGTTAAAAAAGCCGAAAGAGAAGCAGTGGAATTTTTTAAAGTAGAAGCCTTTAATGCTATCCCCGGTCACGGAATAGAAGTCACTATAAATAATGAAAATGTACTAATTGGAAATAGAAAACTTATGGATGACAAAAACATAGCTTTAGGAGATTTAGATAGTGAATCAGACAGATTAGCCTTAGAAGGCAAAACTCCTATGTATGTCGCTATGAACAATAAAATATCAGGCATCATAGCCGTTGCTGATGTAGTGAAGCCTAGCAGTGCAAAAGCAATTAAAAAGCTCCAATCAATGGGAATTGAAGTTGCTATGATAACAGGTGATAACAAAAAAACTGCACAGGCTATCGCCAGTCAAGTAGGTATAACTAGGGTATTATCCGAGGTTCTCCCTCAAGATAAGTCAAATGAAGTCAAAAAACTTCAAGCTGAAGGTAAAAAAGTAGCTATGGTTGGAGATGGTATTAACGATGCTCCTGCTCTTGCTCAGGCGGATATAGGTATAGCTATAGGCTCTGGTACAGATGTAGCAATGGAATCTGCTGATATTGTGCTTATGAAAAGCGACCTAATGGATGTTCCTACTGCAATACATCTTAGCAAAAGTACTATTCGAAATATAAAAGAAAATTTATTCTGGGCATTCGGATACAATGTTGCAGGTATCCCAATAGCAGCAGGAGTATTGTATATGTTTGGCGGTCCTTTATTAAATCCTATATTTGCCGCTGCGGCTATGTCTCTTAGCTCAGTTTCAGTTCTTGCTAATGCCTTAAGACTCAAAGGCTTCAAGGCTTATAAATAATTATTAAATTTAAAATTTGAAAGGATGAATTATAGTATGAAAAAGAAAAGTATATTAATTCCAGTTTTGCTTGTAGCTACTGTTATATTTGCAGGGTGCACTTCACAGCTAGACGTCGTAGCTGATAAATCAATTTCATCATTTGAAAGCGTTATTAATGAGCTTCCTATTGAAGCTGATTCAGAGGATTCTAGTTGGATTTTAACTGCACCTGATAACAGCGCTAAATTTTTATGGAGCAAGGATTTTTCATCAACAACTGACTATGATGTAAAGCTTGAGTTTGATTCGCAGCCATTTATAAATGCTGGTCTTGATATTAGCAAGCTTCCTGAAGGAGCTATATATGGAGATAAAATCATTCTAGGTACTGATTTAAGCGATGAGAAATCAACTTATAATGGCGAAGCAACTCCTCTTGATTCATATAAAAAAATTGTGGAAAAAAGCAGAGATAGTATAGGTTACCATGTCGCTTTAGATCATTACGGAATTGACTTAGAGAATGGAAATATGTTTGAGTGGGCAAAGGATATCAGTACAAATGACAAGGATATAGTATTTGTCTTAAATCCTCAGATGTTTATTGATGCTGGAGTTAATCCTCAGGAAGTAGAAGGCTGGGTATTTGCAAAGGTAGAAACTATGGATAAGGACGGCAAAAAAATTGAAGTTGATAAATTTTTAAAACCTTTTGATTTAAAATAGACATTCATTGCTATTGATTAGCTAAGTGAGGTATAATCAAAATAATTAATACAGCTTAAGTCCCCTTGAAAAAGAGGGGATTTTTCTTATATTTTATAATATATAAAGCCATTGATGGTTTTTGGAGGTTTTCATGCATAATGTCCAAAGAAAAATACTGGTTGTTGATGATGAAGTTAAAATAGTTGAGGTTGTTAAGTCATATTTAGAGAAAAACGGCTTTAATGTCATTGAGGCTTATACTGCAAAGGATGCTCTAGACAAATTTGAAAATGAAAATCCTAATCTTATCATACTTGATTTGATGCTTCCAGATATGAGTGGAGAGGAAATCTGCCAAGCTCTAAGAAAAAAATCAAGGGTTCCAATAATTATGCTTACTGCAAAAGTCGAAGAAGAGGATTTGCTAAAAGGCCTTAATATAGGAGCTGACGATTATGTAACAAAGCCCTTTAGCCCAAGACAGCTAGTTGCTAGAGTAGAAGCTGTATTAAGGCGCTCCTCTGATAATATAGCCCCTCTTGCAAATACTTTATCTTTTTACGATGATGAGCTTGCTATAGATGTCTTAAAATATGAGGTCAAAAAATATGGCGAAATTGTCAGTCTCACACCAAATGAATATAAGCTTCTTCTTACAATGGCAAAATATCCGGATAAAACCTTTACTAGAGATGAGCTCATAACAATCAGCCTTGGCGAAAATTTTAATGGCTACGATAGAACTATAGATACTCATATAAAAAATTTAAGGCAAAAAATTGAGCCAGACCCGAAGCATCCTAAATATATACTTACTATCCATGGAGTTGGATATAGGTTTGGAATTGAGTAGAAAGGTGAGTCTATTATGAAATATAGTTTCAGGACGAAATTATCGCTTTCTTATATAGCAGTAGTTTTAGTATCCGTGCTTTTAATCAGTATTATGATGAATCAGCTTCTTGACAAACATTTTAGAGACTATATAATCCAAAATCAAGAGCTAAAAAATAAAGCTGTTGTAAGTCAGGTAAGTCAGCAGTACAAAGCTGGGGGAATATGGAATACTGAGGCTATTGAAAATATCTGTATAAATGCTCTAGAGCAAGGAATGATTATAACGGTAAAGGATGTATCTGGAAACACTATATGGGATGCAAGAGCTCATGACAACGCTCAGTGTGAGGAAATTTTATCTGATATGGCCGATAATATGCATAGCCGTTATCCACATTGGGATGGTAGCTATGTAGAAAATTCCTATCCGATAACCTCTGACTCAGGTGATATCGGAACAGTGACTATAGGCTATTATGGTCCATATTATTTTAACGACAGTGACCTTGAGTTTATAAGCACTATAAATAGACTTCTCATGGGAGTAGGTGCATTTTCTTTGGTATTGTCCTTCTTAGTCGGCTCAATAATGGCTAAAAGGCTAAGCTCTCCAATATCTAGAGTAATAGATACTGCTCAGATGATTTCAAAAGGATATTTTAATGACAGAATAACTGAAGAGTCTTCGACTATAGAAACTGCCCAGCTAACTGAAACTATTAATAACCTTGCTGAAACCCTTGAGCATCAAGAGATTCTAAGAAAAAGGCTTACAGGAGATGTCGCCCATGAGTTAAGAACCCCTCTAGCTACTTTGCAAAGTCATATGGAGGCGATGATTGATGGAATATGGGAAGCTGATACGGAAAGACTGAAAAGCTGTCATGAGGAGATAATTAGAATTAATAGACTTGTAGGAGACTTAGAAAAACTAGCTCGATACGAAAGTGAAAATCTCATTCTGCACAAAACAAATTTTGATATCTCAAAGCTAATAAGTCAAATTATCAAAAATTTTGAAAATGATTTTGTTGCCAAGAATATAGAGCTTGATTTTGAGGCTAAAGAGGAAATGATTTTTGCTGATAAGGATAAAATCAGCCAAGTAATAGTAAATCTGCTCTCAAATGCTCACAAATACACACCCTCTGGTGGTGCTGTAGCTATAAGAATTATAAGTACAGCTGGCAAAACTGAAATCCATATAAAAGATACTGGAAATGGAATCTCTCCTGAGGATTTGCCTATGATTTTTGAACGCTTCTACCGTGCAGATAAATCTAGGAATAGATTAACAGGAGGAGCTGGAATCGGACTTACAATTACAAAATCAATAGTTGAAGCTCATAAGGGAAGTATACAGGTAAGCAGTATTGCTTCCAAGGGCTCAGAATTTATAGTAAAATTACCAAAGCAGGCGAGCTAAAGCTCCCTGCTTTTTCATTTTATAGGTATAATCATATAGTTTAGCCATTAAGCATTAGCTTAATATAATTTTTTGAAGCTTTCACTGCTCCAAAGCCTATTCTTAGCACATTCATAAGACCAAATTTTTTGAGCATTTTTGTATTGCCATTTACAAATAAATTCACATACAGATAGGTTATCATAAGCTCATAATAGTATCTCCTGACACTTATTTTAGATGGCTTTATAATAAGCTGTCCAAAGCTCCATTTTTCATAATCTACAGCGCTAAATAGCAGTCTATCTTTATACTCTTCATATAAAGGTAGTCCTGGAAACGGCGTAAGTGGATTGATGGTTGTTATTTGAGGTCTTATTTTCTTAATATGGGCTCTAAAGTTTTTAAAATCATCTTTATCCCAATCAGGATGAGCCATAAATGAAGCCCATACATCTATATCCAGTTCATTTAGTATTATAGAGGCTTTAAAGTTTTCGCTAGAAGTAATTTTTTTATTATAGTTCATAAGCTCTTCATCCTTAAAGGTTTCATAACCTATGAGAATTGCCCTAAGTCCCAGTCTTACAAATTCCTTTAGTAAATCCTGGGTTTCTATTACTCCTTTTACTGAGCCGTAGATTATGTAATTCTTTTTTAGATCAAGCTCCTTAATAATATCTAGAAAGCTAGAGAGCTTTTGTCTGCTTGATAAAAAATCGTTGTCTATGAACATTATTGTAGATTCTGTGATGGCATTTAGGTCAGCTATAGTTATGTCCCTATCTATCTGAATTTCTTTATATCCCTCTATCCTCCATCGGAGACAGAAATTGCATCTACTTTCACAGCCTAAGCCATACTCCATTATAGCTGCAGGTCTATATCCAAAATAGGAATAGTAGGCTCTGTATTTCAAGGTACTGGCTCTGTTTGGGAGCATATATTCATTGTTTCCCTTTGGAAAGCTATCTTTGAATGAATTTTCTTTTTGGTACACTCCTTCTATATTGCTGTCGTTATTTAAAAACTTAATCAAATTATCTTTTGTAGTATAGTTAAATACATAATCTATGCTAGGCTCAAAAAAACTCTCTGGACTAAGCAGAGCCTGAGTTCCTCCTACAAAAGTTATTATATTGCTATTACATGCCTTTATTTTATTACTTAGCTCAATAACCTTCAGTACGTCTATGCAAAGACTCGTAATTCCTACTCTATCTGGCTCAAAATCTAGAATTTTTTCTTCTATAGAAAGCTTTTCAATCATCATATCAAAAATCTCTACAGTGTGGTTTTGCTCAAATACACTATAAATCATTTCTAAACCAAGGGGCTCGGAAAACATAAAGTTGCTTAAGGTTATTGCTTGTTTTATTCTAGGTGGTCTTACAAGTAAAATTTTCATAGGGCACTCCTAAAATATATTTGGGGTTATTCTTCTTTTTATCTGCTCTCTGTAGTAGAGATTTACAATGGTGTTAAACAGATATTTATGTGGCATTTTAAGCATTTCTCTTCTTAATATATTCCTTTTTATTATAGATTTAAAGGTAAAGAGGTTTTCATAAAGCTCCCAGTATACTGCTGTAAGCTCATCTGGTGTCATATTCTGGGGCTTATATACTGCACTTGTTCCGTCATAGGAATAGATGTCTTTATTTACTAGCCTTCCTGCCTTTTCTATCTGCTCAAAAAATCTTGTTCCAGGAAAAGGTGTGAGTATATAAAATCTAGGTACTGAAATTTTGTTCTTCTCTATAAAGTCCTTAGTTTTTCTTATAGACTCAAGAGTATCTCCTTCAGCTCCCACTACCATTTCAGTTGATACATCTATGCCATGCTTTCTTATGTTTTGGATTAGGTAATCATAGTCACTAGGTTTTGCCCAGCTTTTGTCCATTTTATCTAGACTCTCTTTAGTTATGCTCTCAAGTCCAAAGCTAAGAGTTTGGCAGCCACTTTTATAAAGCTTTTGGAGTAAGTCATTATCATGACCTATGGTAATCTCGCACTGACTCATCCAGGTTACATTTAGCTCTATAAAGGTATCTAGCAGTTTATGAAGATAATCTCTATCAGAAAATATATTGTCATCAAGCAGCAGAATTTTTTTGAAGCCTAAATCTTTAATTTGCTTTATATCTCTTACTACCTCTTCTAGAGGCCTTTTTATATATCTCCCTTTGTAAAGGCAAGACACTGAACAAAAGCTACAAGAATTCGGACATCCTCTTCCTGCTTGAACTGGAAGAAAGTCTCCTATTTTTTTACCCTTTAGGAGGTCAAACCTTGGCATTGGAGTAGAAAAATATCCATTTGGAAGTGGTTTTTCATAGATTTCTTTTAACCTGCCACTGCAAAAATCAGAAAGTACCTCTTCCCATATCAGCTCTGCATCTCCTACTACCACACTATCCGAGTAGTTAGCGGCTTCTAGTGGCATTATGCTAGCCATATATCCCCCAAGTATCACTTTCTTTCCTTTTTTTCTAAATTCCTTGGCTATATCTATAGATCTAATCACCCCATGCCCCATAGTGCTGATTCCTATTAAGTCAGCATCTGTATCAAAAGGGATGTCCTCTATGACCTCATATATCAGCTCCACCTCCCAGTCCTTAGGTGTAAGAGCTGCAAGCAGTGGCAGTGACAATCCAACAAAATAGAGTCTTGATTTTTTGACCACTGTTTTGTCTTTTTGATATGGGCTAGGTTGTATCAGTAATAGTTTTTTCATATTAACCTCTTATTATCTTTGATAAATACTGTAAGCTTACTCTTTGACTGCCTTTTAGCATTTTTAGATTTTCTTTAAGACCATATTTTTTGAGCAGTCTAATTGAATTTGCTGGTCTCATTATGACTTTATAGTAGCTTATAAGCATTTGGCTGTAAAATTCTCTCACACTCAAATGCTGAGGTTTCAATATCACGTGAGCCATGTCAAACATTTCATAGCTTTCTCTTTTTACGAGTAGCTTTTTTTCATAATCCTTGAATATCTCCGTTCCTGGGATGGGAGTAAGAGGCTGCAAATTTACGAATGTGATTTTCATATCCTTTAGCCAGTTTGTAAGATTTCTAAAATCTTGCTTATTAAAATCCATAGGAAGAATCAAGGTTGCATAAAGCTCTATATCCAGCTCTCTTAGAATCTCAATGCAGGCTTCGTTTATTTGGACAGTAGTTTTTTTGTTATAGCTATCTAAATCAGTTTTTCTTATGGATTCTATCCCTACTATAACTGCTCTTAGTCCCACTTTTTTGAGCTCACTTATCAGCTCCTTGTTGTTTGCTATAAAATCAGCTCTTCCATACACTAGGTAGTTTTTCTCGATGTTATTTTCTTTTATCAGCGCTATAAATTTCTTCAGCCTATCTTCATTGTAAAGAAAATCATCATCTACTATATATATTTCTTTTTCAGGTATTTTTGATATTTCAGCTACCACATCTTCTATATCCCTAGCATAATATTTTCCAGAAGTTATTTCTTTGCAAAAACAAAAACTGCAATTATATGGGCATCCATATGAGGTCTTAATAAGAGCGCAGGGATTATGAAACATATAGTAATAATCCTTTTTGTAGTTTTCTACTGACTTTCTATCAGGGTGCTTGTAGGAGTAATTATAGGGCTGATTTTCTATAGCTTTAATTCTTTCATCTATTATAGCTTTATCTTGATTTTTTACTGCTCCCTCAAGCACAGCATTAAAGCAAGCTATGCCATTTTTTCTAAATATAAAATCTATGCTTTCATCGAGAAAATCATCACCTACTACCTCAGCATGAACTCCTCCTACAGCTGTTTTTGTATTTGGATTATACAGCTTTACTTTCCTAGCCATCTGCTTTATGGTTCTCACATGGGTTATATATCCTGTAAAGCCTACAAAATCTGGCTTCTCCTCTAGTAATATTTGTTCAAAGGTTTTTTTCTCTAAAATAAAATCGTATATTTTAACAGTTACTTCATCAGCTAAACCCTCTGGTACGTTGGATACTAGGTACTCCAGCTCCAACGGCTCGCAAATCATAACATGCTGAAGCCCTATTGTTTCTTTATCTGGTTTTGGCCTAATGAGTAGAGCCTTCATTTTTCCACCTTTCTAAGAGAATATACCGCAATTGTTGGCATATATGGTCTTAGCTTAATTACTTCTCTTTTTTCTATGTCAAAATAATCCTTGATTAGCATTTTGAATTCCTTATCGCTAGGGTAAGATGCTGGCCCAGTACTTAGCTTTACAAACAAAAGTATGAGCCTATCAAGAAAGGTATTTCCACTTGCAAATGCAAAAATAGCTCTTCCTTCCTCTTTTAAAAGCTCATTGATTTGCTTTAGTATATCTCGTTTTGAATTATAGTATGGGAGAGAATGTGTACAAGTGATTATATTAAATCTAGTTTCTATTTTATCTAGACTGCTCACATCAAGCTTATAATGAGTCACCTTAGGATTTTTTAGCTTAGATACCTCTATCATTTTCTCAGAAAAATCTAAGCCATGCCTTTCGATATTATTAATATCTTGTAGCTCATAAAGTAGTTCCCCTACTCCACAGCCTATATCCAAAAGTGAAGCCTCTTCTTTTATATAAAGCTCTTCTATAAGCTTTTTAACTTTATTTCTAGTTGGTCCTAGAGAATATTTCTGCACCCATAGCTTATGATAATGCTTTGCCCAAAAATCCCAAATTTTACTTTTCATAATTTCCTCTTATCATTTTTCTAATTCTCTTAGATTTTATTAACCTTAGATGACATAGGTAAAACAAAGTATAAAATAGCCACTTTGGTAGCTTCGATTTGAGCACCAAATGAAGAAAATCAAATTTTCTTGGATCAGTTTCTATAAGCTCATGCTTTCTTAATTCGTAATCTAAAGTTCCTTTTAACGGAGTCATTATAGAAATAGTGTAAAGGTCTAAATCTAGCTTTTTAATATATTTGTAAAGCCTTAAAAAATCTTTTATTTCATATGCAGGATCGACTATAAAAAGTGCTGTAAGCTCTATAGCTTCTTTTTTTAAGATGTTTACAGCTTTTTGATAAATATTTGCAGTCTGACCTTTATTATATTCGCTTAGCATACTTTCATCTTCTGATTCAAAGCCAACTATAACCTCATCTATCCCCCAGGATTTAAGTTCGCTCATCAAGTCTTCGTTTTCAACTATAAAATCAGCTCTAAGATATATAATTAAGCTTTTATTTAGATACTCATTTTTTGCATTAACAATAAAATCAAGAGCATCCTCTCTAGCTATAAAAAAGCTATCATCTATAACCCAGATATAGCTTGAGTCTATTTCCTTGATTTCACTTATAAGTCTTTTGTAATCAGGTTTAAGATAGATTCCATTGTTTAGAAGTCTGCAATAACAAAAACTACAGCTATATGGGCATCCATGGCTTGACTTTACTAGAGCTACCTGAGTCTTATCAATATATCTTGTCTGTGATTTTATGTCATTAAATACCAGTCTATCTGGAAAAATGTTTTCACTTTTTATCAATACGTCATCTTGCCCTAGTTGCCAAGAATCAGTCAGCTTATCGTAAATATCTACACCTTTTCGAAAATAATTGCTCTTAAATTCTTTATTATTTATATCTTTATTATTTATATCTTTATTATTTATATATTTATTATTTATATCTTTATTATTTATATCTTTATTATTTATATCTTTATTATTTATATCTTTATTATCTTCTTTTTCATAATCTATTTCTAAATCTATAGCTGTTTTTATAAAGGTTCTAAATGTCTCTAAGCTTTGAGAAAAATATACGTAGTCAATCCCTTCAGTTCTAAATACTTCACGATTGAGCTGAGCATGGACTCCAGAGACCATGATTTTTACAGTGGGATATTTATTCTTGTAGGCTTTAGCTTTGCTTATTATTAAATTTTCAGCTACGTTGTAGCCAGTTAAAATTACTAAATCCGGTATAGCTCCTTTAGGCTTATCTAGCTTGAATTTATCATCTACAATATAGGAGGTTATTTTCTCCTGCATTAATATAGCCTGGATATACATGAGCTCAAGCGGTTCAGTCACTATAGGCTCAAAGAATGAAAATATGGTTTTTTCTCTTACTTTTTCTAAAAAAACTATCATTGCTTCACCTTAAATACCCTGTGATTTTTTGAGTATCCCTTGTATGAAAAATATGGAGTAAGAATTTTTAATATACCTCTAATAGCTGGATTATTATGGTGAAGATATAGGTATTTAGGTATCTCTTTGCAGCCTATTTTGGATTTTGATTCTTCTGAAGTCTGCCCAAAATTAATACTAAAAACGCCTCTACTAATGCCTTGATTTACTATAAATAAAAGCATGTTGTAATAGATATCATAGGTTTTTACATCTTCTTCTTTAAATCCGCAAAAAATAAATAATAGCTGATTATTTCTTTCTAGTAGCTGCACAAACGCAAGTACTTCATTTTCAGCGTTTCTAAACTCATACATTTCGCTGTCAAATTCCCTAAAAAATTCAATATGAAGAAGCTCTAGCTTATTATCAGAGCGCTTATATACATCCTCATAAAGCTTATAGTGATCTGAAGTGAAAGCTTCTGGCTCTAGTCTTGTTATTCTTAGGTCTTTTCCTTTTTCAATCGCTAGGTTTAGCCTTCTTCTATAGCTACTTCTTAGAGAACTCATATAATCCTCAAAGGTATTGAACTTATTATATAACATAAAATTTGAAAGCGTTCTTCCTCTATTAGTAAAAGGTGTATCGCTGTTTAAAACAAGACTTAACCCACTTATGTTCTTTAATATCTTATCGAGATTAGCTTCATCTCCAAAAACAGAGCTCATTTCCATAGAAATAGGCATTGCTACTATTCTAACTGGGAGCTCTAGCTTTAAGCCTTTCTTGAAATTGAAAATATTTAGTTTATGCAAATATGTAACTGCCAGTGTTTTATCACAGCTATAGTAT
This sequence comes from Acetoanaerobium noterae, assembly GCF_900168025.1. Taxonomy (NCBI): domain Bacteria; kingdom Bacillati; phylum Bacillota; class Clostridia; order Peptostreptococcales; family Filifactoraceae; genus Acetoanaerobium; species Acetoanaerobium noterae. Next base: position 267,906 of record NZ_FUYN01000003.1, read on the forward strand.
TGTTGTCCACAACTATTCACTTTTTCCAAAAGTAATAATAATTCCTTAATATCTTCTTCTATTTCGCTTGATTTTACATCAGATATACTGGTGTAGATTTTCATGCTAAAGCTCCTTAATATAGGCAACGTAATTTTTGCAAACTCCATCTGCCCATTTATAGCCAAAATTTCCCGACATTATATTTTCTTTAAGTACCCAGCCTGACTCAAAGGACTTATATCGCCCTTTCGTAAGGGTAAAGCAGTAGTCAAACAAAGCTAATATGGCTCCTTTTTTTTGCTCCTCTTCTATTATGCCCATCTCAACAATTTTGAACTTATCAATTTTATGATTGAAGAGCTTATTATTAATTACAGTTTTTAATCCTACTGTCTCTTTGCTACTCATCAGCTGATGAAAGTCAGGATACCAAAGCATAAACCCAACCTCTATATTGTCTTTTAATACAAACAAAAGATTTTCTGGTCTTAATAGCATTTTGAAATCCTTAAAAAGCTCTAAATCCTCTTCTTCTACTCTTTTATAATAAAATGGATGATTCCTAAATGCATCGTTGTTAATTCTAGTATAGATTTTAGCTTCTCTTTCCATATTTTTAAAATCAGCATGCCTAACTGAGTATTTACTTTTTAGCTTTTGCCTTAATTTATCGCTAATCAAAGTAAAATCAGCTTCCATATTTTTATGAAAAGTCACCATATCAATACCGCTAAACCCATAACTTTCAAAGTAATCGTGAATAAAAGGTTCATTATGTGCCATACCAAAGCTTTGGGGTTTTGAATACGAGTCCTTTAAATAGCCTAGCCCATAGTTGACATGTATATTTAAAGATGCGCAAATAAACTTAGTCTGCCATTTTTTTGATATTTCTTCAGCTTTTTCGTATACAAGATTGAATCCTTCTATACAATATTCTTTGGATTCAAAAAAACTCATTTGTAAATACTCTTGCATTCTAGATGCTTTTGCTAGTAAACAGCACATGACTATCTCATCATTATTTTTTACAATAAGAGGCACGATTTCAATTGATTTACTCATCACAGATTGCTCAAATAAAATGCCCTTTAGCAGTCCTGAAAGAGAGTCTCTTCTAAGCTCATGATTATGGTACTGAGATATATAAAAATTTAGAAAATCCTTTTTTTCTTTTTTAGAATTTGCAATTATTAGCTCCATAATTTTCCTTTCTAATGCTGGTGTCTATGATGAACCTCTGGCGTATGTGAATGACTATGTGTTACTTCTTCATGTATATGCTCATGACTGTGCTCACCTATAAATTCTGGAGCATGGGTATGTGTGTGATGGTTATCATCATGCCTATGCTTGTGTTCATGAGTTTCTAAGGTATGAATATGGGCATGCTCATGGTCTTCGGTCACTGCAAAATAAGTTCCAATTAGCATGATAAATAGTGCTGTGAGAAAAGATGGAGTAATAGCTTCTTTTAACACTATCCAAGATATTAGCACTCCAATAAAAGGAGCGGCTGCGTAGTATGCACTTGTTCTTGCCGCGCCAAGCTCTCTTTGGGCTCTAATATACATAAGCAGACTAAGACCATAAGCAACAAATCCCAAAAGCAAAGCAATCAAAGCATATGAAATATCAATTTTTATATCCTTTGATAACCAAGCAATTAATAAAGCCCCAAAGCCCGAACCTAACCCCTTTATTACTACAATTTGTCCAGGGTCTTTAATTGAAAGCATTCTAGTGCAATTATTTTCAAGTCCCCAGCTCACACATGCAAGCAAAACAAAAACTGATCCTACAGAAAAAGTAAAGCTACTTATATCTTCAAAGGTCAGTACTATACTCGATAATGTAATAAAGAAAATAGCTGTCCACATTCTTTTTCCTACAGCTTCCTTAAAGATAAATAATGCTATCATTGCAGTTGCAACTATTTCAAAATTATTTAATAAAGAAGCGTTTGATGATGTGGTTTTTGTAAGTCCTATCATCAGAAATATAGGAGCCGCAATATCTAGGATTATCATACCTATAATATATGGGAGCTCCTTTTTTGTTAAGCTCGCTTCATAGCTTTGAGCTTTAGATATTTTTTTGATAATTTGAAGTGTAAGCATCCCAATTCCAGCTCCTAAATATAGCATGGACGCCATAATTGTTGGGCTTAGCTTTTCAAGCAATAGCTTTGATGCAGGAGAGCTAACTCCATATAAAGATGCCGCCGCTATAGCCATCATAACGTATTTTGTATTTGTAGTTTGCTTCATTATCCCTAACCCACCCTTATTTATATTTCTAAGATTGTTTTTTGTAGATTTATTATATCCTTTAAAACCATTTTCTAGCTTTGAAATATGTTATCATCCCAGAGGCTAGAGTTATGCAAAATATAGCAAAGTAAATAAAGGATTTTGGTTCATTTAAGCCTGGCATATACTTAAAATTCATACCAAATACTCCTGCCAAAAATGATAAAGGAATAAAGATAGCTGAAAAAATAGTAAGTGTCATCATAGCTCTGTTCATTCTCATGCTTACGTTTGACATCGAAACCTCATGAAGGCTATTGCTCATTTCTCTATAACCCATAATTGAATCTGATATTTGGCTGAGGTGGTCCTTTATATCTGAATAATAAGGTAACATATCCTGAGTATAAAAAGCACTATCCTCAGTTACAAATCTTCTCAAGGTATCTTGAAGTGGAGAAATTGAATTGCTGAAATATAAAAGCTCTTTTCTAAGCCTATATAGTTCTTCTTTATTTGGGCTTCTTTCTTCTATAATTTGCATCTCAATTTCATTAAATCTAAGAGAAATATAATTTATAACAAGCATATATTCATCAACTATTGCATCGAGTATAGAATAAAATAGATAACTTGAATCCTCGAATCTGAGCTGACCTTTTTGACTTTCTAATCTACTTCTTATATGGTCAAATACATCTCCTGGCGTTTCTTGAAAAGTGATTACTAAATTATTTTTTACAATGACTGAAACCTGTTCATGAATAATTTCCTCTTCATTTAGATATATCATTTTAAATATAGAAAACAAATAATCATTATGGTTTATTATTTTACTCCACTGTGAAACATGGACAATATCTTCTAAATCCATATGATGGATATTTAGAGAACTACCAATCAGCTCTATTATCTTCTTATTGTGAAGCCCTATAATATTAATCCAAATAATTTCCTCTTCGAAATCGCTACCAGAAATTATTTTACTTATATTTTTAATATCTGCCTCGGCATCGATTTGAAATTTATCTTTGTTATATCTAATAACCTCTATTTTTATATCTACATCTGAATAATCTCCTGAATAATCAATAGTTCCAGGAGGCGTTCCGATAGATTGCTTTTTCGTTCTTAATAAATCAAATGGGTCATGGATATTCATGCTTTTAAACCTCCTGATTTTTGTAACAAATCTTATGCATAAATAGATTGCATTACTATTCAAATTTTATATTTTTTAATCTCAAATCTCAAAAAATCATTTACTTATATTATACTCCAAAAAATGTATATTCATGATAATTTAATGTCACTCATTATGCTAATACCTAAACCTATTAAATCAATAAATCCTGTTCACGAATCTCGCTAAACTCTTTTTATTAAAAAAGCTCTAGCCAATTTTATTATAATTGAATAGAGCTTTTTATCGAGATTGTTATTTTACTGATTTATCACATTATATTAAGATAAAAATCATATTTTAAACCTCAAAATAATTTGTTGAAGGTTTTCTGCTAGCTCTGCAAGCGACTCACTTGCACTGGATATTTCTTCTATAGATGCTGTTTGCTCTTCTATAGAGCCTGAGATTTCTTGAGTGGATGCAGAATTTTCTTCAGCCACAGCAGATAAATGTTCAAACGCTTCTACTATCACATTTTTCATTATCTCCATTTCTCTACATGAAGAGTTCAGATTATCAATGCAGCTTTGAGCAATAACCATAAAATCTCCAATTTCTTCATATTTAACTTTACTTTTATCTACAACTTTAAACTGCTCTTTTGCAATTACTAAAACTTTTTCCACAGTATTTACAGCATCTTGCGCGTTACTTTGAAGCTCTTTTACCACACCATCTATTGATTTCGTTGATAATGATGACTGCTCTGCCAATTTTCTAATTTCTTCAGCTACAACAGAAAATCCTTTCCCAGCTTCTCCTGCCCTTGCCGCTTCAATTGCAGCATTTAGAGCTAATAGGTTGGTTTGCTCAGCGATTGATGCTATAACATGGCTTGCTTCACCTATTTTTTCTGAGCTGTGATTAGTTTTAATTATTACATCATGAATAGCCTTTATAGCTATACTGCTGTCATTAGTAATTTCTGTAAGAGATTGAATATCCTTTATCCCTTCAGTTACAGCTACATTAACTTTTTTAGAGGCAATGTTGAGGTCATCCATATATTTTATGTCAGTTTCTATTGTCTGACCTAAATTAACAGCATTATAAACTCCTTTTTCAGTACTTTGAGCTTGCTCTGATGCGCTAAGTGCAACCTGTTCTATAGCTTTTGCAATTTCTTCAGCCGCATAAGAAGATTGTGAAGCAGTTGCTGTCAGCTCTTCTGAAGCTGAGGTCAAGCTTTGAGATGATATACTCATTTTACCTAGTATTTCTCTTAAATTCAAAATTACTGTTTGCATAGACACTGCTAATATTCCTATTTCGTCTGATTTTTTTAATAGCTTATCCTCTATATCCTCAGTAATATCCAGCTCAGATATTTTTTTAGCGCAATTCTTTATATTTATTATAGGATCTGCAATATTCCTACCTATAAAGTAGGTGATAACTATACTTATTAACAATATTATAAAAGTAATTGTTAATATTGATTTTTGAATAGTTGGAACTGAAGAAAGAACTTCCTCTTCATCCGCAGTCAATATCAAAGTCCATGGTGTTCCTTCTATGGGAGTAAAGGCTGCATATAATTTTTTTCCATTGTAGTCATATGTAGATATTCCAATTGACTCTTTTGAAATCTTATCAAATAGATTTGCTACTGACTCAAAGCTTGAATCAGTTTTCGCAGATTCTATGGGATTGAATCCATTTATCACTAAGTTCATGTCTGTATGTGCTACAACCGTACCCTCTTTATTTATGGCATAGGCATATCCCTCTTCACCATAATGCAGCTCATTAGTCAAAGCGCTAAGTCCTTTTCCATCTCTCACTCCAACCAAAGCGCCAATCACTTGTCCATTTTTTTTGATAGGGGAGGCATATATTAAATTAAGTTCTTTAGTTGAGTTATCTAATAAAACATCTGATATACTATCTTTTCCTTCAAGGGCTTTCAGAATAAAATCCATTTTTGAATAATCTTTAATGCTACCATCTGAAAAATAAGCTTTTCCATCTGGATAAACTATTCCTAAGGCTAAGAAGTCAGTATCCTTTAAATGTTCTTTTATAAATACATTTTGAACTTCCCATGACATGCTTTGAATTTCTGGAAGTCCAGTTAGTGTATTTAATACTTTATGTTGAGCCAGTGCTCTGCTTTCAATTACATGTGCCCCTTCATGTAGTAAAAGCTTTAAACCATTTTCAGCTTCCTTAGATATAGCATTTGATGATTGAATAATCGATGATGCTCCTATTGCCATTGATGAAATCAAAATTAAAATAGAAAATAATGTAATTAATTTTGTTTTTATACTTTTCATTGATTTTGCTCCCTGTATATTTATTAAGTAATCATTAATATCACTTAGAGAGATTATCATAAATATATCTGGAAATTCTATACAAAATAATTACAAATATTTCAAAACCATCTAAAAAATATACACTATTTTTGAATATTTAATTATAAATCATTACAGTTCACGCAAATTTTTTTCATATATATTAAATTAAATTTAAACATAAGGTAAATTTATAGGTCTATGTTCTCATAAAATAATATAATCTTTTTGACATAGTATGATATAATACATAGTACACTAGGTATAAACTATTAATATTTATACATGACTGTGATAACTTAAGATTATTTTCTTGGAATAATCGGGGGATAGTATGAATTTAAATATATATGATTTTTTAATGGGCGTAATTATATCTATAGTACTGTTGTTTTTTGTTTTGTTTTATCACATTAAGCTATATAAAAACCATAGCTTTCTTAAAATATGGGTAGCAGGGACTGGGATGGTAATTTTAGGTTTCGTACTAAGTTTATTTGCAAGTGTTCCCTCCTTTAGACCCTATGCCATTATGTCTAGTAATTTATTGCTGATTCTAGGTCAAGGTGTTTATTATATTTCTTTAAAAAGTTTTTTTGAAGATAAACTTAAGTTTAGTAATTACAGATCAGCTCTTTTTTCTTTTTTATTAATTTATATATCTGTGTTTTCAGACAACACTACGCTTAGAATGTTTAGTACTTCTATTGTTTTACTGATGTTTTCAGCATTCGTGTTAAGACTTTTATATTCTCATAGAACCTCAGAGATACATCGAAGTATTTCATTTTTGATAATTACATACTGGATAAATATTTCATTTTGGATTTTTAGAGTATTGTTTACTATCATGGTTCTTCCTTCTAAACCTGAACTATATGAGTTTATAGTCCTGTTGACTGACTTATCTGCCTTACTGCCATCAGTACTAGGAAGCTTTGGTATTATCCTTCTAACAAATCAAAAGCTTTCTTCTATGCTCGAAAAAGAAAAAATAAAATTTTCTAATATAATAGATATCAGTCCAGATTTAGTTGTGGTAACTAAACTTTATGATGGTAAAATTTTTCATGCTAACAAGAAGTTCATAGATAAGCTTGGCTACAGATTTGAAGATATACAAAATAAATCTACTTTGGAACTAAATATTTGGAATGACAATTCAGCAAGGAATCTGTTCTTAAATGCCCTTGTGGAATGTGAAACTCTAGAAAACTATGAAGCCTATTTATATACCAAAGAAAGAGAGCCCTTTTTAGGAAGTATTTCATCTAGTAAAATAGTAATCGAAGATGAGCAATATGTGATATCAATAATTAGGGATGTAAGTGATTTAAGAGAAACTGAAAAGAAATTAATCGAAAGCGAGCAAAAATACAAAGTTATCGCTCTTTCCTCTGCTAGCTGGGAGGCTTGGTTTAATGAAAATGGAAAGTTAATATGGACTAACGAAATGATAAAGCATATAATCGGATATTCGCCTAATGAAGCCACTAAGCTTGAAGACATCTTTAAAGACATCGTTATCTCAGACAATTTAGCTAGCCTTGCTAAAGAATATAAGTATGCCTTGAGTAGTAGAATTTCTGGTAAAAATGAATTTTTAATTAATCATAAAATATTTGGAGAAAGATGGATTTTGATTTCCTGGAAAAAAATTTATGATTCGAATAATGTTTTTAGTGGATATAGGACAAGTACTATCGATATAACAGATCAGAAAAAAGCTGAGCTAAAAGCATCTGAGCTTGCTAACAAGCTAAAAATAGAAAAAGAAATAGCAGAAAAAAATTCTTTGATTGATTCTATGACCGGACTCGCAAATAGAAGATACCTAGAGCAACGCATAATGTATGAATACGCAAGAATGAAAAGAAATTGGTCTAATTTATCTATCATTATGATAGATGTAGATTTCTTCAAACTTTACAATGACGCTTACGGGCATGTTCAAGGAGATATTTGTTTGAAAACTATAGCAGCTACTTTAAGATCTACCGTTAAACGACAAACTGATTTAGTAGCAAGATATGGAGGAGAGGAATTTGTAGTCCTTCTTCCTGAAACAGACAAGTACTCCGCTAATATATTGGCAGATAATATCAAAACCAATATTGAAAATCTAGAAATAGAGCATATGACATCTACTATTTCTGATTATGTGACTGTGAGTATTGGCATAGCAACTTTTACAAAAGATTGCAATGTAAGCTGTGAAGACCTCATTCAAAAAGCAGACTTCGCTTTATATGAGGCAAAAAAAATAGGAAGAAATTCCATATCTCATGCCTAGCTATAATAAATCAAAAAGGACTATCGAATATAAGAAAGGCAAATTCAATATATTGTGGCTCTTGATCAAGAATCAAACAATATATTTTAATTTTCTTTTATTTTCGATAGTCCTTTAATATTGCCTTACTAATCGTTGCAATCTCAGATTGTTAGTAGAGCTTCCTAGAATCTAAGTTTATTCAAAATAAGGTTTATTTTTCAAAAAGCTTTGGAAGTGATTCTTCATATGGAGGGTATGCAATTCCTTTTTCTGTTATTATAGCTGTGATGTATTTTGCATCTGTTACATCAAAAGCTGGATTATAGGTTTTGATACCTTCTGGAGCCATTGGCTTTTCATACCAGGTCTTGTATATCTCTTCCCCAGGTCTTAGCTCTATATGAATATCTTTTCCTGTTTTTGTATTTAAATCTATAGTAGAAAGTGGAGCATGAACATATACAGGAATTCCATATTCTTTCGCAAGTATTGCCACTCCTGATGTTCCTATTTTATTTGCAGTGTCTCCGTTATATGCCACTCTATCACAACCTACCACCACTGCATCTATCCATCCATTTTTCATAACTATTGATGCCATGTTGTCACAAATCAGTGTAACATCTATTCCTGCTTCATTTAGCTCCCAAGCAGTAAGTCTTGCTCCTTGAAGAAGAGGTCTTGTTTCATCAGCAAATACTTTGAAATTATATCCTTTTTCAGCTCCAAGATAAAGTGGTGCAAGTGCTGTACCATATTTTGCCGTAGCTATAGTTCCAGCGTTGCAATGAGTAAGAATGCCCATCTCAGGTTTTAAAAGTGAAAGTGAATATTCTCCTATTGCTTTACACACCTTTTCATCTTCATCTCTAATAAAATGAGCTTCTGCTTTTAGTGCTTTGATAATTTCTGGTACAGCTTTATCTTTATTTTGCTTTAGGCAAGCTTCCATACGGTCTAGTGCCCAAAATAAATTTACAGCAGTTGGTCTTGATGATGCAATTCTTTCTTTAACTTTCATAAACTCAGCATAAAAGTCTTCATAATTTTCGCAGGTGCTTTTGCTTATTCCAAGATAAGCTCCATACGCTCCAGCTATTCCAATAGCAGGTGCTCCTCTTACTTGTAGCTTATATATCGCATCCCACACATCCTCAACTGTCTCTAGCTCAAGGTACGAAGTGGAATTAGGAAGCACTGTTTGATCTAAAATCACAAGTACATTTTTATCTTCATCCAGTCTTACAGACTGAAAGTTAAGCACATTATTAGACATATTTTCCTCCTATTAAAGCTTCACTGTAGTTTGCTTTATTACTTCCAAGAAATCCTTACCTGTTTTTAATTCTTCTCTTTTCATGATAAAGCTTTTGCTAGCAAGCATGCATAGTCTTTCTGCTTTGGTTCTCTTTTCTTCATCTTGAATTGAAGTTATATCTTTTACATGAGCTATTCCTACGATTCTTCTTATTCCTTCTAATCCTGCAACTGCTGCAGTATCGCGAAGTACAGTATCTAGATAATATTCCTTAAAGCCTTTATATTTTGCTGTATATTCTGATGCTTTTTCATCCCATGCTTTAGAGAATTTTTCTTTGAACAGGTCTATTACCTCTACTATTGTATTCTCTAGCCATTTAATTTGCTCAGCTTTTTCATAAGCCTGAGCATTTGCAAGAGCAAACATAAGGTTAGCTATTACGTTTCCAATGTCATAGCCCATCGGTCCGTAAAAAGCAAATTCTGGATCGATTACCTTTGTTGAGTCCTCTTTAATAAATATCGAGCCTGTATGAAGATCTCCGTGAACAAGAGCCTGAGCATTGTTCATAAAATCAAACTTCAGCTTTGCTGTCTCTAGCTTTAAAGCTTCATCTGAATATATATTTTCTTTTACCCATTCAACATTTGGAGCAAAGATATCATTTCTATTGTTTATATCACTAAATGGCTCTGTGTATACTAGATCTTCTGATATCTCGCAAAGCTCTGGATTGATAAAGTTTTTAACCAGCTCTTTTTTTGCTTTATGCTCCATACACACGTCAGAAGTAAGAAGTAGTGTATTTACCATAAATGTAGTAATATCATCAGCAAATTTTTTAAATTGCTTATGATTAATCATTTCAGTTCTCATAATCACATGGTCAGATAAATCCTCCATAGATGTGCAATTCATAATAGGGTCATAGCTGTAAACCTCTGGCACTAATCCTGGAGCTAAAGTGCTCTGATATTTTAGAATTTCATATTCTATTCTATTCCTATCGGCTGATAGTTTGAACTCATCTGAAATTCTTGCAACTGGACCAGATTGCTTTATAATTAGAGATTTCGATGTAGAAAGCGAATCGATTTTGAATATATAGTTTAGATTTCCATCTCCAATTTCCTTACAAACTAGTTCTTCGTCTTTTCCAAAGAAATCCAATTTTGTTTTAGCGTATAGTGCTGCATCAGCCTCGCTCATAGTAAAATACTTATCAAAATTCATCGTATTTCCTCCATTCTACGCTTCGTTTTTATAATATGTTAATCCAAGTGCTAGTACTAGAACTGCTCCTTTAATTATATCCATTGAGTAATATGGAACTGAAAGCATAACTAGACCATTTGAAAGTGCAACCATAAGTAGTGCTCCAAAGAAAGTTCCTATAGCATTTGGCTTTCCAGCTCCTGCTACAGAAAAACCTATATATGCCGCAGCTACTGATTCCATTAGATATCCAGCTCCACCTGACGGATTTGACTGTCCTATACGAGCCGCAAGTAAAATTCCTCCTATTCCAGCTAATATAGCTGACATAACATAGGCAACAATAATATATTTATTTACTTTTACTCCAGATAGTCTTGCCGCTTCCTTGTTTCCACCTACTACATACATATATCTTCCATGCTTAGTATATTTTAGGAATATATGTACTACAACCATTATTAATGCCATTATAATTATTATTGTTGGAACTTTTCCAAGCTCTCTAAACATTGGAGCTATAAGTCCAGTAGAAGTAGTTCCATCTGCCATTATCATATTTTGAGATATGATTTTACCTTGAGAAAAAGTTGAAGAAACTCCGTTGAATATAAACATTGCAGCTAAGGTTGCAAGCATATCTGGAATTCTTCCTTTGATTATAAGAATAGAGTTCAAATAACCTATTACTGCCGCTATTACTACAGAAGCTGCTATAGCTACAAATATATTCTGGTCATACCAAACAAACATAGCTGTAGATACTGCCATTGTCATAGATGCAACTGAGCCTACTGATAAATCAAATCCTCCAACTACAAGGGAAATCATAACACCTGTAGCTATTACAGTTGTTATAGACATAGCTCTTAGTATATTTACTAGATTGGCAGCCTGCATGAATCTTCCATCAGTAGCAATTGTAAAAAATGCAAAAATCACTACAATTGTTAGAAGTGTTCCATAATTGTATAGAAAATCAAAAAAACTAAATTTTTTATTTTGCTTTGAACTTGTCTTAGTGTTCATTATTAATTCCCTCCTGCTGAATAAAATAGGATTTCATCCTCAGAAGCATCCTTTGTAACCAGCTCTTTTGCTATTTTTCCATCGTACATTACGTATATTCTATCAGAAATACCAAGTATTTCTTGAGTTTCGCATGTTGCATATATTACTGATTTGCCTTTAGTTACTAATCTTCCTATTAATTCGAATATATCTGATTTTGCTCCTACATCTACTCCTTTTGTAGGCTCATCAAATATATATAAGTCAGCATCTGCTATTAGCCATTTTCCTACTGCTACCTTTTGCTGATTCCCTCCAGAAAGATAAGCTACCTTTTGTTTTTCATGAGGAGTTTTTATTCCTAAATCCTTTATAGTTTTAAGCGATACATCGTGCTCTTTTTTAAACTGTACAAAATTGTTTTTAGAAAAATTCTCCAAACTAGGTAGAGTTAAATTAGTTACAACCGACTCCTCAACTAATACTCCTTCTTTTCTTCTTTCCTCTGGTACTAGTGCTATTCCTTCACTAACAGCATGATAAGGAGTTTTCAGATTTAATTTTTTTCCATTTAGAGTTATTTCTCCTGCAGTTATTTGCTCAGCTCCAAATAATGCTTTGCAAAGCTCTGTTTTTCCTGCTCCAACAAGACCAGCTATTCCTACTATTTCACCTTTTCTAATATCAAGATTAACGCCTTTTAGTGTTTTGTTATCCTGAAGGTTTTTAACGCTAAAGCACACTTCTCCGATGTTGGCATCATACTTAGGGTAGCTCTCATCTAAGCTTCTTCCAAGCATATATTCAACCACTTGCTTTTCATTTGTATCCTTAATTTTCATCTGAGTAATAAACTGGCCATCTCTCATTATTGTTATATCATCGCAGATTGTAAAAATTTCAGGTAATCGGTGAGATATGAATATAATTCCTACTCCTTTTTCCTTTAGCTCAGCTACTACTTTAAAAAGCTCGTCTGTTTCAGATTTTGACAATGGTGCAGTTGGTTCATCAAGTATAAGAAGTGAGCAGTTTTGTGCTATGGCTCTTGCAATTAGAATCATTTGCTTTTGAGCAAGAGAAAGCTCTTCAACTTTTTTGCTTACTGGGATATTTAAGTTAAGATGCTCTAAAACTTCTTTAGCTTTTCTGTTTATTTCTCTCCAGTTTACAAAATGCTTATGGTCCATTTCATTTACCATCTGATCTAGCAGTATGTTTTCAGCTACAGTAAGGTAAGGAATAAGTGCCACGTCTACCTCTTGATAAACTATCTGTATCCCATAATCTTTTGATTCTTTTGTCGTTCTAATATTAGCTTGCTTGTCATTAATCATTATATTGCCGCTCCAGTGAGAATAGGCACCTGATAGAATTTTCATAAGTGTAGATTTTCCAGCACCATTGGCACCTATAAGGGCATGAACAGTTCCTCCATGTGTGGCAAACTTTGCTCCCTTTAATGCCTTTACTCCTGGAAACTCAATAGAAATATCCTGCATTTCTACTTTAAAGGTTTCCAATTTAAATCACCTCAAATTATATTTTTGAAACTTTATATTAATATCTTATTTTATATATAAGACCAATTAAATTCAATTTAATATCAAGGTTCTAAAAGTGTAAGAAATCGTTTTATCCAAATAGTAAATAGAGGAGAAGAAAGAATAACTCCTCCTTCTCCGCAGTCAAATTTAATTGCTTCCTTTGATTTGTTTCATCCAATCTTCGTTAAATGTCTCTGATTTACCCCAAGTATCGTATACGTCTGCTAGAGTTTCAACTGTAACTTGTCCGCCTGCTTTCATTAAATCTTCTTGTGCTATAGTAGTTGCTGGTATTTCATATGTTGCTGGTGTTTCTTCTCCTGCAATTTTCTTAGCTAGTAATCTAACGTTAAGTGTTCCTACAAGCTTAGCATCAGCAGCTGCAGTAAGTACCCATGGAGAGTTTTCTGCTTGCATCATCTGAAGGTCAGCATTTGAAACGTCGATACCAAAGATTTTGATTTCAGTTCTGTTATTTTCGTTAAGTGCAGTAAACGCCCCTGTAGCAAATGCATCCCAGCTAGCCCAGATAGCATCTACTTCGCCTTTAGGGAATCTTGTTAATAAAGAGCCTATAGCATTTGCATTAAGCCCTGCAACGTTTGTAAAGTCTCCTACTTCACCTACAACTGCTACTTCTTCAATTTTACCTTCTTTTACGTATTCTTGATAGATTTGCTCTCTTCTCTCCATTGGAGGGAATCCAGCTACCCACATTTTGATAATTTTTGGAGTTTTTCCAGGGTTAGCTGCAATAAGTGCATCTAAAGATAACTTTGCTAGTGAAAAATCATCTTGAGCTGTAGTTGTTACGCCTTCAACCTCAGCATTTGTATCAAATGCTACTACAGGTATACCTTTTTCTGTTGCTTGCTCGATTAAAGCCTGAGCATTGTCTTGTCCATGAGATACAACTATTCCATCATAGTCACCTAGTAAAACTTGGTTGAATATGTCTTCAAACTTTGCGTTGTTTCCATCTGTTGTAAATGTATCAACACCAAATCCTAATGACTTACCTTCTTCAACTGCTCCAGCTAAAAACTGAGCTGTATGCTCGTCAGCGCCTAGATTTCTAATTACAGCGATTTTTATGTCGCCTTTTTCAGCTAATGGTGTACCTTCGTACATTGCTACAGCTGAATCACCACTTGCTTCATCTGTGCTAGCGCCGCCTGAGCAGCCTGCTAGAGATGCTACTGCCATTACCAATACTAGTAAAAACGATAATTTTCTTTTCACTTTTTATTCCTCCTTGTAATTATCTATGGATAAATTTAAGTATCCATCAAAGTAATAGTAGCTTATGCTACATCTCCTACTTAGAAAACTCCTTATAACGCACACCTTTTGGATCAATACGCTTTATTAAGCTTAGCTCTTCTCTTGTAGGCTCCATAATGGTTGGAACAGTTTCTTCAAATATTGTAAATCCAGTATTAGCTTTTACTTCTTCTATCGTAGTATTTGGGCTGATGCTATCTAGATATAATCTAGAATTCTCATAACCAAATATACAAAGTGGAGTAACTATTTTATGAATATTTCCTCTTGTAGTAACAAAATCAACATTTTCTACAAAGGTTCTTTTGTCATGCTTAGTTCTCCAAATTATAGCTTTTTTTGCTGTTGGGATAAGTACAGCGCTACCAGCTCCACCTGGCAATCTAACCTTAGGCTTTGAGTAGCTTCCGATTACAGATGCGTTGACATTGCCACTTGCATCGAACTGGACTCCGCTTAAAAAAGCTACATCTAAGCCACCTCTCATAGAAAGGTCAAATATTTTTTCTAGTGGAAATATTGCTTCAGAATTATCCCAAAGCTCTTCTCCTGCTGATGAATACTCAGATGTCTTAAATGATGAGGAATTCACTCCGCCAGGGATATTTAAAAGTACAGCATCTGGAGCATATAAAGCTTTTGCTAGCTTCATAGCCACCATAGGAAGCGAAGAGGAAACTCCATGAAAGATAGTTTCATCGTTTTTCAGCATCCTAGCTATTGCACATATCATTATATCTGCTGGATGATGAGGCTTATTTGCAGTATACGAGGTACTATACACTATAAAACGCCCCCTTTACAGAATCTTTAGCTTCATAATATGCTAAATATTTTTCTATATGCTCTTTAGAACAATTACTTGTAAAGTCCTTTAGAATCTTTTCGTCTATGTCATATAGTCCAGGACAGCTACATGGTGATGCTCCTTTTGGAATAACAACTATAGAATCTACGAGAAAACCAGGTATAGCTATATTTTGCATTTGCTTAGAAAATTTGCTTTTATTAACAAGCTTCTCTGTTGTCAAAATTACTCTTTTTGCTGAAAGAGATATTAATTCGTCATCGAATTTAGGACCATAAATAACAGCATTTCCTTCCTTGTCGCATTCATGAACATGAATAACTGCAACATCTGGATTTATACTTTTTACTACAGTCACGCTTTCACCACTAAAAGGATCTGTTATTTTTCTAAAATAATCGTTTTCCGCAATTAAATCACTATGAACTAATCCTTTTACTGGCATGAAGTTAAGTCCTGCTTTAGCAGCTCTAAGAGCGCACATAACAGTATAGCAAGCATGTTCATTGGCTTTTATTTTTCCAGTTTCCACAGCTTTTCTATAATGATTAGCAAGTCCAAACTCAGTTTCATAGCTTATAAAGCCTGCATCAACTATACTCACGCAATCAGAGCCACAAAGTAAATCCACATCATGGGCTCCTGCTGTTTTTACTATTCTTAAGTCTCTTTTTTTGCTTCTAACTATCTCTCTAACAAAAGCCATCGGAGCTCTGTGAAGCACGTTGCCTCCTATTGCTATCGTCATCTTATCTTCAATTAAATTTACTGCCTCTTTCAAGGTTTTAATTTTATTTGCTGTCATTTTTCACCTACTTTACAGCATTTGCCGCTATATTTACAGCATCCCATACACCAGAAAATGGTGGTGCATAGCATAAATCAGCCATCCCTATATCTTCTGCTGTCATTTTTGCTTGGATAGCTATAGCAAACATATCCACTCTAAGAACAGCTCCTTGCTTTCCTGCAATCTGAGCTCCAAGTATCCTATGAGTTCGCTTTTCATATATCAGCTTAATATATAATGCTTCTCTATTTGGATAGTATGGAGGATGGTTATAGTCTTTTACAAAAACCGTATCATAATCAAGCTTCATAGCCTTTGCTTCGCTTTCTCCTATACCTGTTCTTGCCATCTCCATATCCATTATTTTGATAGCTGCTGAACCTAAAGCTCCAATAAATTTCTGATGCTGACCAGATAAATTATTTCCTACAATTTTACCGCATTTGTTTGCTGTAGTTCCCAGTGGAATATAGGAATTTTCTTCTTTTACCATATGGTAAACCTCCGCACAGTCCCCAGCAGAGTAGATGTCACTTACGCTTGTTCTCATCTCTCTATCGATAATTACTGCACCATTTTTAGCTAAATCAATACCTGAGCCTTTTAGAAAGTCTGTAGATGGCTTTACTCCTATTGATAAAATCACCATATCTGCATCGTAGTCACCTTTAGATGTTTTTATTCCAGTTACAGTTTCTGTGCCTTTTATAATTTCAAGCTCTTCATCTAGCAAGAGCTCTACTTCATGATTTTTTAGAGTTTTTTCTGCAATTTCAGAAATTTCTTTATCAAAAGAGGTTAGAATTCTCTCACTTTTTTCAAGCACTTTTACATTCTTTTCAAGCTCTACCATCGCTTCAGCCAGTTCTATTCCAATATAGCCTCCGCCTACTATGACTACATTTCTCACTTCGCTTTTTGAAGCTGCTTCTCTTAGCTTTATTCCGTCTTCTAAGGTTTTGAGTACAAATACTCCAGATAAATCCTTTCCCTTAAAGTTTGGAACTATAGGATGAGCTCCCGTAGAAATCATGAGCTTGTCGTATTTATCTATAAACATGCTTTTTGAGATTAAATCTCTTACCATTATAGTTTTGTTTTGAGGGTCTACTTTTATTACTTCATGATTTGTAAATGTACTAATTCCAGCTTTTTCAAAATCTTCCTGAGTTCTTATTATCATTTTTTTGTAGTCGTCATTGACTCCTGAAACATAATAGGGAAGACCACAGGCTCCATAAGATAAAAAACTTCCTTTTTCATAAACTACAACCTGAGCTTGGGGATCTAATCTTTTTAGCTTTGATGCAGCAGACATTCCTGCAGCTACACCACCTATAACTATAAGTTTCATTTAGATTCCTCCATTTTCAGCTTCATAACTTGATTATGCATATTCTTTAAAGCACTCGCAGGCAAAGCTTTATCTGTAAACACACTATATACTCCTTTGTATATAGGTTCCATGAGCTTTCCAGCATTTAGCATCTTTGGCAAAGGCTTTGCATATTTAGTTACCAAATCATAATGAATTTCATACCAAGGATAATTATCTTTATCTGCTTCATATGTTGATTTCCTAACAGGAGAGCCTGCATAGCTTCCAACATACTTATCAACTTCTTTACTAGTAAGATATTCAAGTAGTTTTATTGCTTTGTCTTTTCTAGATGAAGCTTTTGATACTCCAAAGCTCCAGGTTACGTTCCAGCTAGTATTTAGGGCTAAGAATCCAACATCTTCTTTATCTATACAGTTTTCATCCATAACCATACCCAGTTGTCCTCCCCAGGTGATTGTCATAGGGACTTCTTTATTTTGAAATGCTTTTCTTACTTCATCATTTGCAAAATTTTCTGTCCCTGACACTGCGTAGGATTTAAGTTCTAAATATTTATTTAGTGCGTTAAGACAACCTATATCATCTAGCTGTGGCATATGAGTATTTTCATCAAACGGTTCAATTCCTTCGTTTCTTATAAAAGGAAGAATATCTAAAAATATCTCAGATTCATGAGCTTTCATAGCCACTGAAGGCTTTGAAGTTTCCTTATAGTATTTTCTTGCTATATCTAGATATTCATCTGTAGTTATGGATTTTTTATTTATTTTTCCATATACAGGCTCTATCATAGACTTTCTATATAGCATTATATGTCCATCGCAAAATGAAGGATAAAGATATTTTTTCCCATCTATCTTCATTTCATCTCTTACAACCTCAGTTATATCCATTTCGTCATAAGCTTTATCTGAGGGCTCTGTTAGCTGAGCTAAATAGTCCTTTGCAACAAAATCCTTAAGCCATAGATGTCCAGCCACCATAACTATGTCATAATCCAGCTCGCCAGCAAATGCTTTCATGAGCTTTTCATAATAGTTTTCAAAAGGAATAATGTCAAATTCTACATCAATTCCATGAGTGGCCTTAAACTTATTTAGAATCGAATATTCTGATTTCACGTATACATTTACTGCTGGATCAGCAACAGCCAATACCTTCACTAAATTTTCCATCATTAGAATCACCCTTTGTCCGGCTCTGAATCTACAATTCCAACCACTACGGCATCTATAGGTGCATCGTTGTCAAGAGCTTTAAGCGCTGGGCTTCCTTGACTTAAAAGAACTAACTCTCCAAGTCCCGCTCCTAGTCTATCTGCCGCAATTAGTGTATCTTTTTTATTTCCGTAATAAGGCTCTACAATCAGTAGTTTATATCCGACAAGCCTTTCATGCTTTCTGGTAGAAATTATATTTCCTTTTACTTTACCAAGTAACATGAATCTTGCCCTCCTCTCATTTCACCAGCTCTAGTAAATCGCCGTTTTGGATTAAAAATGCATTGGCATCGTCTGTATCTATATGAAAATCCAGCTTATAGCGTGGATTTACACGTATAGTAACGTTTGATAACACTCCGCCTTTTTTACCATTGACAACCACTGATACCTTTTGTCCATTTTTTACACCATAATTTTCTGCATCCTCTGGAGTCATGTGTATATGCCTATCCGCTATGATTACCCCTTCTCTTAGCTCAATACTACCCTTTGGACCTTTTATAGTCACTCCAGAGGTGTTGGCTAAGTCACCTGAGTTTCTAACCTCTAAATTAAGTCCTAGCGTTCTAGCTTCTGATTTCGTGAGCTCTATTTGAGTTTTATTTCTTAGAGGCCCTAAAACTCTGATATTTTCTATTTTTCCTTTATCAGTTATCAAGGTAACCTTTTCCTTTGCTGCATATTGACCTGGTTGAGAGATTTCCTTTTCAACTGTAAGCTCATAGCCTTTTCCAAATAAAGCTTCTAAATCTTCCCTGCATAGATGAAGATGCCTTGCAGATACTGAAACTGGTACTTTATTATACTCATTTATTAGTAAGCCACTGGTCTTTAGCTCTTGCATAACCAGCTTTGCAATTTCCTTTTTCAAATCATGTTTATCCATGATATATCACTATCCTATTATAGGTAATACCTTTTTTACATCCTCAGATGGTCTAGGTATTACATGGACAGCTACTACTTCTCCTAATCTTTGAGCACTCTCAGCTCCAGCTTCTACCGCTGCTTTTACTGCTCCTACATCTCCTTGCACTACTATTGTAACTAGTCCAGAGCCTATTTTCTCAGTTCCAATCACCTTTACATCTGCTGCTTTTAGCATTGTATCTGCCGCTTCAACTGCTGCAGTTAATCCTCTAGTTTCTATCATTCCTAAAGCTTCCATTTATTTATCTCCTCTCAGATACAGTAAATTAATTATTTACCTTCAAAGTTTCTTCATTTATAATTTTTTCACTCGATATTACATATTTTAGTATTTCAGGATGAGGTTTAGAAATCACAATTGCATTTTTGAGGTGATTTATATGCTTACCTTCTCCTAGTTTTTTTACTAACTCTATAGCGTTTGACACTTCAGAAACAGATCCTCCTACAAATAGGGTTATCAGTTTGCCTCCTAGAGTAGTCTCTTTTCTTAGAAATTCTACGTTTGAGGATTTTAACATTTCATCTAGCATTTCAATTGCTACAGTAAAGTATAACGTCTCTACAACGCCTACTGCTTCATATGTTTTCACGCAAACACCTACTTAATTGCAGGCAGTAATTGCTCAAGTCCCATTGATGGTCTAGGAATTACATGAACTGCCACAACCTCACCTAATCTTTGAGCGCTTTCAGCTCCAGCTTCAACTGCTGCCTTTACCGCTCCTACTTCTCCTTGTACTACTACAGATACAAGACCTGAACCTATTTTTTCTGTTCCTACTACTTCTACATTTGCAGATTTTATCATAGCATCTGTAGCCTCTATAAGTGCAACCAATCCTCTTGTTTCAATTATTCCTAATGCTTTCATGCCAAACCTCCTATTTCATTTTAAATTTTCCAAGCTTTAATATCGAATCAATTTCACTTGCTTTTCTTGATATCATATGAGTTAGAATATCTTTTTCATCGATGTACTTAAGAGCTGTTGCTTTAGCTATTTCTAAAGCATCCTTTACACTCGATACATCGCCTTCAAACTTGACCTGAAATACATTTGGTATTTTAGCCTTGTCTCCTTCTGAAGGATTATTGCAGTCTATCCCAAGTATTTTAATATCCGAGCCTTTGCACGCTTTGTCCATAGCATCAAGTGCTACGCTGAGTCCAAGCACTTCAAGGCACCCAATTGCTTTACTACTCATCACACTCACCTACACTATTCTAAATCCACCCTCTGCCAAAACGCATCTTCTTACTCTTGTAAACGTTTTTGCAGATGTGATTCCTTCTCCTGTTGGTCCAGCGATAGTAAAGGTTGCATTACCTTCTCCTTTATATCCAACGCCTGCTAAAGTAGGAGCATTTTTTACAAATATGGTTGTATTTATTGCTCTTGCAAACTTAGTCATGTTATCCACATTTCTAGAGAAAATCGATGCTGTGTGTTTGTTTGCACCTTCTGCTTTTACAGCTAGCTTTATAGCTTCATCCACATCACTACATCTTACAAGTGGAAGTATTGGCATCATTTGCTCTAGGGTTACATAAGGGTGGTCACTGTCAACTTCACATATAAGCAACTTCACATCTTGCTTAGCTATACCTATTTCACTCAAAATTTTTGAGGCATCTTTGCCTACCCAATTTTTATGAACGTGGTATTTCTTTTTCAAAGACAAGGTACAGCTTTTTGCACCTAGATCCTCGTCTTCTACTAAAGTTACCTTCATTACCTTTTCAAGCTCTTCTTGATTTAGCATATATGCTCCATTTGAAAGCATATTATAAATCAAATCATCTGCAACCTGATTTACAACAAAGACTTCTTTTTCAGCTATACAAAGTATATTATTATCAAATGAAGCCCCTTCAATTATCCCTTTGGCTGCTAAATTCATATCAGCTGTTTCATCAACTACAACTGGTGGATTACCTGCTCCAGCTCCAATGGTTTTTTTGCCTGATTTCAATAGAGATTTAACTAGTCCTGGTCCACCTGTTCCCACCATCATACTGATTCTAGGATGAGAAGAAAGCTGGTTTACTGTCTCTATTGTAGGCTCTTTCACCATAGTTACTAGGTTTTGTGGTCCTCCTGCTTTTAATACAGCTTTATTGATTAGCTCAACTGTATATGCACTGCTTTTCTTAGATGATGGATGTACATTAAATACAACGCTGTTCCCGCCAGAAATCATTGAAATTGCATTATTTATAAGGGTCTCGACAGGATTTGTAACTGGTGTAACAGCACCTATAACTCCAAATGGAGCCATTTCTTCTATAGTTAATCCGTAATCTCCCGAAATTGCGCTTGTTTTGATATCTTCAGTGCCAGGTGTTTTTGAAGCTGCAAGATTTATCTTTGCTATTTTATCTTCATATTTTCCTAGCTTTGTTTCCTCATATACAAGCCTTGCAAGATTTTCTATATCTCCTAAAACTTCTTTTCTAATTGATTGAATCATTTTTTCTCTATCTTCTAGCCTATAGCTAGTCAATATTATGTGAGCCTCAAGTGCTGATTCAACTGCTAAATCTATACTTTCAAATATTCCATTTGCATTTTGTGAAAAATCTATATTTGTTTTATTTGGGAGCATGTTGATTTCTTTTGGTTTTACTTGTTCAATTACTGGCTCTAGTTTGCTTAATACTTGCTCTATTATTTTTTCAACATCTCTTTCAGTGATAAAATCCTGCACTATATCACCTGCTTTCACTTAGCTTTAAAAGGATTTTTTCAGTTACCTTAGATACTATGCTTTCTAATATTTCTTCTTTGTTTTCTGATTTATATTCTAGTTTAGTTTCTTTTTGTTTTCCTAAAACAACAGAATTTTGGGATTCTATCGTTGAAGCTGAAGAACAACTAGGTACTCCGCCTGTTTTTATTCCCATTTTTTCTCTTATGTCTATTAATGTGCCTACCTGTTCACAATTGAGCTCGTTTGTCTCGCCTATAATTCTAGATGTATACATCAAAATAGTCGCATAGTGCTCTAGTGTTTCTAATCTATGGTATGCTTCTTCCAAGGTTTTCCCCCAAGTAAGCGCTCCATGATTTGCCAGTAGCACTGCATTATGAGTATTGCAAAATGGAGCTACAGAATCTGGTACTTCATTAGTTCCTGGAGTAGCATATGGAGCTATAGGAACCCTTCCTAACAAAACCACAGCTTCAGATAAAAGCGGCTTATTCAGTTCAATCCCTGCAATTGAAAACGATGTTGCAACTGGAGGGTGAGCATGAGTAACTGCAGTGATTTCTTCATTTTCTTGGTATACTCTCAAATGCATCTTCATTTCCGATGATGGCATTAATCTTCCAGCTATTCGTTCCCCTTTTAGGTTTACCTTGACTAGCATGTCAGGTGTCATAAATCCTTTTGAAACTCCAGTAGGAGTACAAATAACAGCATTCTTACCTACTCTTACAGATATATTGCCATCGTTTGATGCCACAAAATTTCTGTCATACATTCTTTTTCCTATCTGACAAATCATTTTTTTGGCTTCAAATTCTGGCATATAGGTTTGTCCTTTTAGATAATACATTTCACACCTCCTTTATTACGGTAATGTATATTCTAAATTAAGTATATTATCCATTATTTATTTGGTTTTGTAAAGTTTTTATTTTGTTTTATGTTTGATATTTTTTGTTTTGTTGTTTTTAACTAAAAGCTCTATTTTTCAAATAAAAAGCTATTCTTTTTTACATTTTTATATTAATATTATATTAACAACATGATGAATTTCTAAAAAACAAATAAAAAATCCACATAAACACAGATATTTTAATTTCGTATTCAAAAAAATTTAGGAGGAAGCTCTATGCTTGCCATTACAAGAAAAAATAAAATTAAAGAAATTATAATTCAAAAGAAAAGCGTAACTGTTTCTGAGCTTTCGAAAACGTTTAACGTGACTGAAGAAACCATCAGAAGAGATTTACAGCTATTAGAAGAGGAAGGCTTTTTAAAGAGAATTTATGGCGGAGCATATATAGACGAGTCTGTCCAAAGTGATGCATCTGTGAGTCTAAGAGAAAAAATACTAGTTAAGGATAAGGAAAAAATTGCAAAAGAGTGTATTCCTCTTATCAAAGATGGAGATTCAATATTCCTGGATTCTTCAACTACATCTTTATATATTGCAATGAAAATCGCAAAAAAAAGAATCAGCGTTATTACCAACTCATTAAAAATAGCTATGCTTTTGTCTAGCTCTGAAAATATAAAATTATTTTTAATTGGAGGAGTTTTTGATAATTACTCCATGTCATTTTTAGGTGGAAGCGTACTTCAAGATATGAAGCGTTACTTCTTTGATAAAGCTTTTGTTTCTTGTAGCTCTGTTCATATGAAATTTGGCATCACAGATTCAAATGAACAACAAGCAGAAATCAGAAGAATAGCAATTGAGCATTCTAATCGTACATTTTTGGTTGTAGATCATACAAAATTCAATAGAACCTCTTTTTCTCTGATAGCTCCTCTATCAAGTATAGATGCTATGGTAGTCAATAGACCTTTATCAGATGAATGGACTAACCTACTCCAAGAACTTAATATAGAGCTTATTCAGCCTACTTCATAAATTTAATTTTGTTTTTCTGAATTTTGTTGTATTATATATGAGTAATGATTTTTATATAAAATTATTTATTCATATAACTATGTATAGGAGTGACTCAAATGAACAAAACTAGACTTAAAGACAATTTTATTGAAATGGTAAAAATCTACTCTCCATCAAAAAAAGAAGGTAACTATGCTAAGTACTTAGTAACCCTATTAACTGAAATGGGAGCAGAGATTTACTTAGATAACGGAAATGTGAAGTACGATGGAGATAGCCCTACTATCTTTGCAAAGTTTGCTGGAACTGTGCCAGGCGATGGAGTCACTTTTTCTGCTCATATGGATGTAATAGAGCCAAACGAAAACCTTAAAGTAATCGAGGAAGGTTTAATCATAAAAACAGATGGAACAACTACTCTTGGTGCAGATGATAAAGGAGGAGTTGCTGCAGTAATTGAAGCTATAAGAACTATAAAAGAAGAAAATATTGCTCATAGAGATATATTTGCTATATTTACTCCTGCAGAGGAAATAGGCATGTTAGGCGCTAAAAATATAGACTGGGATAAAGTTCCAAGCCATATGCAACCTGCTAAAAACATGATAGTCCTAGATAACTCAGGAGCAGCTGGAACTGTTGCTCACTCTGCCCCTAGCAGATATTTTGTAAAAGCTACATTCAGTGGTAAAAAAGCTCATGCTGGTATTGAACCAGAAAAGGGTATCAATGCTATCTTGATGGCTGCTGAGGCTCTTTCGAATATGAATATAGGAAGAATTGACGAGCTTACAACATCTAACTTTTCATCAATCAAATCTGACTTCCCTACTAATGTAGTTCCTGATGCTTGTGAATTTACTGGAGAAATTAGAAGTCATTCTGAAGAAAAAATAATGGAAATAATAAAAGAGTATGAAAAAGCTATCAAAAGTGCTACTGAGAAATTTGGTGGAAGCTATAAGCTTGAATATGTGTGTGAATTCCCTGTTTTAAAACCTCTGGATGATTTAAAATTTGCAAAGGAATTTGCAAAGGTATATGAGGACATGGGCATCGAATCTAAGCTGATTGTTATAGGCGGAGGTTCAGACAGCAATATATTTGCTCAGAAGGGCTTTAACTCAATTATTCTAGCAGTTGGAATGAATAATGTTCATACAGTAGAGGAATACATGGCTTTAGAGGATTTGTACAAAACTACTGAGGCTCTTGTAAAATATATAGAAAAAAACATTTAATTTATCAAAAAAAATACAGACTCAAGGTCTGTATTTTTTTAGCTTTCTGGAATTATAACTTCATCTATTACGTGTATAACACCATTTGATGCTTCAATGTCAACAGCTATAACCTTAGCTTGGTTTACCATTACATTTGAACCATCAATTGTTATTTTTACATCTTTACCATTTAACATTGTTGCTTTTTCTAAATTAACAACATCAGAGCTCTTAACTTCACCAGCTACAACATGATATGTCAATATATCAATTAGCTTGGCTTTGTTTTCTGGTAATAGTAAGCTTTCAACTGTTCCAGCTGGTAACTTTGCAAAGGCTTCATCTGTTGGAGCAAATACTGTAAATGGACCATCACCTTTTAAAGCGCCTATTAAGTCAGCTGCCTCAAGCGCTGCTGCCAAAGTTTTAAAGCTTCCTGCTTCAACTGCAACATCTATAATATCTTTTGGAAGATTAATTTCTGCTTTCATTCCATCATAGGTAACCTTAAGTCCCATGATGTCATGAAGAGTCATTTCGCTAATATACAATCTTCCATGCATTAATGTAGGTGGATGATCTAATCTTACAGACATACCTCCTACCATAGCCATGTCATTTCCTGCTTTAAACATTACATCCTTGCCATCAAATACTGTAGAAGCGGCTAAATCCTTTTGGTTCCACATAAGCTCTAGATTTAAAGCATTTGCTAAATACCTCAGTGGAAGCATCTTCACTCCAGAATGTTCCATAATCATTCCACCTGTATTGTTTCCATTGATATATAGATTGTACTCGTTAGCAAAAGATTGTGCCGGTATTAATGTCATCATTAAAAGTAGTACCATCAAAACGCTGACTTTCTTTACCATAATCTTTTCTCCTCTCAAGAGTTAAAACATAAATAGCTGGAAATTAAATTCCTTAAGTTTATACCCTTAGGTATATAGTCCAATCACAATTATCAATTGATAATCATATTTATTTTCTTTTATAAAAAAGGTTTGTCAGAAGTTATATGCTTTACTATATCTGGGTCAAACTGAGTTCCAGAATTATTTTTAATCTCCTCTAATGCTTCTTGAATGCTTAAGGTTTCCTTATAGCTTCTAAAAGAAGTCATCGCATCAAAAGCATCTGCAATTTGAATTATCCTAGCAATAAAAGGAATTTCATCTTGCTTTAATCCTCTAGGATAACCTGTTCCATCCCATCTTTCATGATGAGAAAGTGCACATTCAGCAAGAGGTGCGTATTCATCTACAGATTTCAAAATATGGTACCCAATTTCTGGATGTCTTCTTATCTCTATCATTTCACTCTCTGAAAAAATTCCAAACTTCGTAAGAACTTCATTATTGATGGCTATTTTTCCTATATCATGCATCAATCCTGCTAGCTCTATTTCTTTAAGCGTTTGCTGGTTAAGGTTTAAAAGCTCTCCTATTTTAACAGCTATTTTGCTTACATTTTCGGAATGTCTTTTTTCTTTGCTGTCTGCTTGATTTAAAGTTTGAAGTATCAGACTTATAGTTTTATTCCTCATGCTTTGACTTTCTGTAAGCTTCTTTCTATACATATGCTCTTCAGCTTTGGAAAAAATTTCACTAACTGGCTGAGTTGCATTTGTTTTGGTGTCAAAGCCTATTGACACAGATATTATTATATTGTCCATTTTTGTGTTCTCAATCGAAGCATATATTCTTTCTATTATATTAGAAGCCTCTTGCTCAGATGTTTTTGGAAGAAGTATAACAAACTCATCTCCACCTATTCTAGCTATTATGTCATCAAAACGGCATTCAGTTTTTAAATTTTCAGCTACTTTAACAAGCAGTTCGTCTCCTTTTTTATGCCCAAAAGCATCATTTGTAAGCTTAAGTCCATTTACATCTAATAGTGCAATAGTAAGTGGAAGATTTCTTTCAGTATCTAGTCTTAGTAACTCTTCCTCAAAAAAATGTCTATTATATAGTCCTGTGAGCTGATCATGAAAGCTCAAATATCTTATTTTTTCTGAAAAATAAACTTCTTCAGTAACATCACTAAATACCGTAGCAAACTGATTTGATTTAGGACTATAAACGTTAACACTAAAGTACTTCATTAAATTTCTAGCATAATGTTGAAATTTATTAGGCTCACCAGTTAGTGCGACCTTCCCATATAAATCTATCCAGTACTGCTCAGTCTTTGGAAGAACTTGTTTTACAGTCTTTCCTTTTAATTCATCTATTTTCAGACCTGTAATTGTTTCAAAGGCTTTATTTGCTTCCAAAAATTTATAGTCAATAGGCTTTCCTGCTTCATCACATATAATTTCATGAAGCGCAAAACCTTCATTCATATTGTCAAAAAGACTCTGAAATCTTCGCTTTATTTCTATTTCTTTTTTTGAATTTTTTCTTGTAGCTATGCTTATATATGCTAGAGCAAACAGTAATACTGCAAGCATAGAAAAAGCCCCTATCCTTGCTCTATTAGCTTGATTTTCTGCCAAAACCCTTGGGGAAATATCATGCACGATGGACAACAATGCCTCATCTCCATTTTGATAAAAAATAGGAGAAGAGTATACTTCTACGTATTTTATTTCACCGTTTTTTAGCTTATGCTTAAATTCGAAATAAGTTCTTTCTTGGTTTTTTGCAAGCTGCATTTCAGCTTTAATCTCTTTTTCATCTAATATATTTATTTGGCTTATATTCATTGACTTTAGCTCAGACAATGAATATCCATAAAATTTTTGAGCTGCTTTATTAGCATCCAAAATTTTACCTGAATCTGAATCCAAAATAAGCATAACTGAGCCATGACTATGAAAAAGCTCATCTCTTTTATAAATATCAGATTCTGAATACGAAGATATAGGAGCGATAATACTAAATATAATTATTAATATAACAATAAAGTTTTTCAATATTCTCGCCTCCCTTAGTCTTTATTCTTGATTATTAAGATTTCTAATCAGTAATTCTTAAGCTATTAACAGCATTCCTAAAATATTTTAAACCTATTAAAGCATGTTATATACAAAATATACCTCATTATTTATAATTTGTATAGTCAAAAAGTCCCTATTTTTATTAAAAATACCCTACCTTTTTCCTTAGCAAACAATTATTTATACTGATAAATTTTTTTCTGTTTATCTGATTCATTCTGGATTTACCCAACTAATATTAACGGTTAATTTATAATAAAATAGGCTTGATTTATGAGCTAAAAATCAGTCTTATAAATCAAGCCTATTTCTTCACAATATAATCATACCTTTGGTCTTATAACATTTAAATCCCTTTTTATCTCTTCTTTTTCTAGATACATTTTTTCATCAGCTTTAGTTATTAAATCATCAATTGCTCTTTTTTGGTTATTGTCATACTCAATTATTCCATGACTAGCACTGATTATATATGGTCTTTTTTCCTTTTCATTTATTTCATTAAAGTTAGCAACTATTCTGCTCCAAATTTTTTCTGACTCATCAGCATCTACATCTTTGAACAAAATCAAAAATTCATCTCCACCTAACCTAACTGCTAAATCTTCATCTCTTATTTGCTTTTTCATAACCTCAGCAACTGTTATAATTAGCTCATCTCCATAGGAGTGTCCCAAATAATCGTTTATCTGTTTTAATCCATTGATATCTATAAAACAGATGCTAAAAATATTACTTCTTCTTTCGTCCCTATCTATCAGAGCTTTAATTTTATTATAACCATATCTTCTGTTATAGAGCTGAGTAAGAGAGTCAAATTCAGAATAGTACTTTACCTTAAAATATGTTCTCCTATTGACATATATAAGATAAGCTAGAAGAAAAGCAACCAAGCTTATAAGCAAAATTTTAGGTAGATTGTCTTTGAGAATAATAGCCCCTAAACTAATAGGACTTGTTGCAAAAAATTTATATGCAGGGGCATTTTGATTTATATGTGATACAACAAACCACTTTACATCCTCAGATATAACATTACCTTCTTCCATAACGTTCAAGTTGTCTATACTGTTTTTATCTATATATATTGGTTTAAAAGTAAACACTCCATTATTTGTTACTATCTGACCTTCTCCGAGCTTAATCTGCTCCCATTCCTTAGGATATAAGATGCTATATGTGATATCGTGTTTATCCTCAAACATAAAACCCCATTCGTCCTCTGAATTTTTTGATGATAAAAAATACCCATCTTTATTTATAAGATAAATATCAGCATTTTCACTACAAGCAATAGTATTAAAGCGCTCTATCATTGGTTTTGCAAGATAGTTCAAAATTATTATTCCATCAAAATCTCCATTTTTACTATAAACCGGTGTGGAAAATCTTATAACAGGCTTAAATGGCTTTTCTATAGAGTTATTTTTCATATTCAAATCCATTGGTGATATATATATTTTGTCATATTTTATATTTTCAGCTTTAATAAAATAATATCTGTTTTTTTTATTTTCAAGGGTATCATCATCGACTCTATAGGCTTTTGCTCCATCATATTTTATCTTTATGATTTCATTGCCATTTTTATCAATATATCTAATTTGATCATATATTTTTTTATGCTTAGCTAGCTCTGTCCATTCAATAGCTATTTCATCTGAATCTACATTTTCAGATAACCTTAAACTATATACATGATTTAAATAACCTAAATCTCCAATTATTCTATACAAAGCATCTTCTAGTATTTGAGTCTTTGTAGTAACTATTCTCACTTCTGAAGCCATAATGTCATCTGACTTTGACTTGCTGATTTCTTTCTCCATAATAAAAATAACAGAAAACGATAGGATGAAAATAATTAAAAATGAAATCAGAAAATATGTTATGGGCTTATTAACTTTATTAATCATTTTCATCCCTTCTCTCATAAATTCACTATTTTTCTATATATACCACAAAAAAAAGCGAATCAATTTTTTTATATGCTATTATAATCAAATTTTTCACTGAGTTTTTGATAAATTTTATTTACCTATCCATATTGAAATTTAGTATTTCTAAATGGTTTATAGGTTCATTCTAAGGGAATATATTAAGTACAAAGGGGGAATTGAATATGTATATAATTAAATCATACCTGAGTGCTTTTGCTATATTTCTTATAATAGATTTAATTTGGCTTGGATTTATTGCCAAAGACTTATACGCTAAATATCTAGGCTTTATTATGGCTAAAAATATCAATTGGACTGCTGCTATTATTTTTTACATGATATTTGTAGGTGGAATTTTATTTTTTGTTGTAAATCCAGCTATAGAAAAAAACAGTCTTTCTTATGCCCTATTTGCTGGAGCTGTTTTTGGATTTATAACCTATGCTACCTACGACCTTACCAACCTAGCTACCTTGGAAAACTGGCCTCTATTTATAACTATTGTAGATTTGATTTGGGGCAGTTTTTTATCAGCCTCTACAAGCGCCGTTAGCTTTCTAGTGATTAAAACCTTTATATTAAAGTGATGACATATATCTTAGGAGGGACACATGAAAAAGACTATCTTAGATGGAAATGATTTTTTTAAGCTGTTTAGCTATGGAGCAAGCGAAGTAATAAGCAATAGAGATAAGCTTAATAAAATTAACGTATTTCCAGTAGCTGATGGTGATACAGGAAATAATTTAGTATTTACTTTAAACAGCGTCTTGGATTATGCTCAAGTGAAGGATTCAGTGTATGAAACATTGAAATCTATGGCTGAGGCATCTTTATCCGGTGCTAGAGGAAACTCTGGGGTAATCTTTGCACAATACATTGCAGGGCTAGCATCCGAAACCAAAGGTAAAGCTTCAATAATGCTACATGATTTTGCAAATGCCAGCAAAAATTCAGCTTACGGTTTATACAATGCTCTATCGAATCCAGTTGAAGGTACTATGTTAACCGTTATCAAGGATTGGTCAAACTATATAGTAGATAATCATAAAAATTATGATTCCTTTGATGATTTATTTGAAGAGTCTGTTGGATATGCCTCTAAGTCCCTTGATAACACCAAAGAACAACTTGAAATTCTAAAGAAAAACGATGTTGTTGACTCTGGTGCAAAAGGCTTTGTTTTATTTTTAGAAGGAGCATTGAGATATCTTCGCGGAGAAGTCCTTCCTGAGATTAAAAGATTTAGTTTAAGTGATTTATCTGCATCTCACGATAGTATAATACACGAAGAATCTTCTTATAGATACTGTGCAGAATGCATAATAAAGGGCAATCTTCCAAGCACTGATGTTGTTAAGGAAACACTCATAGCCTATGGTGATAGTTTGATTGTCGCTGGCAATGAAGACTTTAAACATGTGCATATCCATACTGATAGAGTTAGTGATTTTTTTAAGGCTATCTCAAAATTAGGTAATATATCTAGGCCAAAGGTAGATGATATTTTTATCCAAGAAAAACTTAACGATAAGAAAGGCACTACAGCTATTGTTACAGACTCTATTGGCGATATTCCTAAAAACTTAATTGATAAGTATATGATTCACCAAATTCCACTTAATATTACCGTTGGAGAAGACAGTTATCTAGATAAAGTAAGCATTTCTTCCGAAGATTTTTATGAATATATGAAGTCATCACCTATATATCCAAACAGCTCCCTGCCAAACGAAATCCAGATTAAAGAAAAGCTAGAATTTTTAAGTCAGAACTATGAAAATATCATAATAATTAATGTATCAAGCAAATTAAGTGGCACTCATAGTGCTATGATAAAAGCTTCAAAAGAGCTAAGTGACTCTGGGTATCCTATAAAAGTAATAGACAGTAAAGTCAACTCTGCTGCTCAAGGGCTACTCGTTCTTCATGCCGCTAAAATGGCTCATGCAGGCTCTACTATGGAGGAAATCATTGATTATTTAAATGA